>JBDSAR010000698.1:0-13887 GCA_039922035.1 Chthoniobacteraceae bacterium | reverse complement strand
AAGCTGAACCTCGGGAAGGACGCGACGGATCTTTTTGCAAAAAGCACGGGCATGCCGCCGACGGTGAGCATCATTGACGCGATGGCAAACGAGATGATGCGCGACGTGCGTGAAGGGGTGAAGGCGTTCGACTTTCTCCTCACGAAAAACGAGATGCAGGGCGCGACGATGCGGATGCAGGAGGTCTTCGTGACGGGCGAATACATGCCCGAGGTGCGTCTCGTGCCGCGCGACAAAAAGCGGAAGTGCCTCGATTTTGCACAGAAGAGCTACCAGCTCATTTCGGCGCTCGACGTGCGCGATTACGGCCGCGCCGAGGGCATCGTGAAGGAGATGAAAAAGGTCGCGAATGACTTCGACGACTCGAAGCCCACGCAGGCCATCGAGGGCGCGCGCGTGCAGGCGCGGATGCTTCTCGCAAAGGCGCGCGACGCACTGGCCCGCGACGACAAGCCGACGCTCGAAAAGGCGCTCGCGGACGCCGCGGAGGTGTGGCCGAACAACCCGGAATTCAAGGAGGCGACCGAGAAGATTTTCAAGCAGAGCGACGTCGTGCAGGACGCGCTGCGGGAGTTCGACAATCTCGTCGGCAAGCGCGACTACCGCGGGATCTGGAACGACAAGGTGCGCTTCATCGCCGCCGTGGCCGTGAACCCCGAGCGCAAGAAGACGCTCGAGAGCGTGATGAAAAACATGGAGACGATTGAGGGCTCGCTGATGCGCGCCGAGGAGATGTCGCGCACGGGCAACAACGCGGGCGCGTGGGAGAGCCTCGAGCGGGCGTGGTCGGATTTCCCGGACGACGGAAAGCTCAACCAGCAGCGCGCCGACATGACGACACGCGCGAGCGACTTTGTAAAAATGATCCGCAACGCCGAGGAACTCGAGAAGCGCGAGCAGGTCGGCTCCAGCCTCGCACACTACCTCAAGGCGCAAAAAATGTATCCCGCGAGCGACTTTGCCCGCGATGGAGTCGCGCGCCTCGTGAAGCTTGTGCTGCCGGAGGAGTGATCGCGGCCTGCGCACCGTTCCAAAATGCGCGATTGTGACAATTGGGTAACGATTTTTGTACTTGGGAATAAGGCGGTGACTCGGCTAAAAGGAACTTATGTGCGTGCCTAGCGAGGGTTTCACCTCCGACAGCGGAGGAGGAGAGCCAAAAAAACAAGGCTCCGTTTCGAGAGGCGAAGCGACCGGGAAGACTGTGACCATGGCTGCGGTCGCCCGTGTCGCGGGTGTTTCGCAAGGTGCGATTTCTTCGATGCTCAATGACCGCGACTACGGCATCCGTGTCAGCCAGAAGACGCGTGAGAGAGTTTTCAAAATCTGCCGCGATCTCGGTTATGAGCCGAATGATCTCCGCGCCCTCGTCCGGATCTATCCCGAGCTTGGCGAGACCTGCCTGCTGGTCTCCAACAGAATCCCCGGCGGGATTTCAAACGCGTTTGTCGCGCGGTTGGCCGCGGCGCTCATGGCGCACATCAGGCGGCAGCCGTCCAGCATCGCAGTGATCCTGTACGATGAGACGCGCGACTATGACGCCGGTGGCGACATGCCCGGCCCGCTAAAGCACGGCACCGCGTCGAAGATGCTCTGCGTCGGCGCGGGAAATGAGGCGCTCTGCCGCATCGTCCACGATCGCAGTCTTCCCGCGATCATGCTGGGCCACACCTCGCACATGCCCGGCGTGACGAGCATTGTGCCGGACTATCCCGCTGCGGCCACGCTCGCGCTGGATTTGCTTTCCCGGCACGGGCACCGCCACATTGGAATCGTGAGCGGCCCCTTCGGCAGCCACGACCCGCGGCTCGCGGAGATGAATGTCGCCATCGGCGACGCAGCCGCACGGCTCGGGGTCACCATCGCTGCGGAGGACGTCTTCAGCGGGAATCTCGACTTTGAAGCCGGAGTCGCCGCGGTGAAGCACCTGCGCGAGCGCCCCGCCGCGCCGACTGCGCTGCTGTGCCTGGCGGAGAGCGCAGCCGCCGGCTCAGTCGCCGGCGCGCGCGACCGCGGCTTGTCGGTGCCGGGGCAGCTCAGCATCGTCACGTTCGCGGATCATGCCGGCGCGATCAAATCGTCCATCCCGATGAGCGCCGTCGTCCTGCCCGTGGATGAGATCGCCGCCGCAGCGGTGAACGAGGCAGACCGCCAGATCCGCGAGGGCATCCCCGCCGAGGCGGTGAAAATCACGATCGGCGTGAGTCTGATCGAGCGCGAGACCTGCGGTCCTGTCGCGGCGTAGCCGGGATTGCTTCAGTCGCAGGAAATGCGGAGGGAGCACACTCTCCGGTGCGAATGTCTGATTTCTTTTTTGCCAAGGGCACACCGCCGCGCGGATACTCCTCTCACCAACTCCACACATCATGAACCTCCCGCGCATCCCCCGCCGTTCCTTCCTCAAAACCGCGCTCGCAGCCGGCGTCGCACCGATGTTCCTGCCGGGCCGCATCTGGTCCGCAGATGTGAAGCCGAATGACAAACTTTCCATCGGCCTCATCGGCAACGGCAAGATGAACTCCGGCCATCTCGGCGACTGGCTGAAGCGCGCCGACACGCAGGTCGTCGCCGTGTGCGACGTGGATACCACGCGCCGCGAAAACGCGAAGAAGACCGCCGAGACGCACTACGCGAAGGCGAGCGGCACGGACTACAAGGGCTGCGCGGCCTTCACGAATTTCGAGGACCTCCTCGCACGGAAGGACATCGATCTCGTGTGCGTCGCGACGCCGGATCACTGGCACGCGCTCATCGACATCGCGGCGGCGAAGGCCGGCAAGGACATCTACGCCGAGAAGCCGATGACCGAGACGATCCACGAGGCATGGACGCTCGTGAAAAACATCCGCGACACGAGCCGCGTCTTCCAGACCGGCTCGCAGCAGCGCAGCTCGCGCGAATTCCGCGTCGCGTGCGAACTCGCGCGCAACAACATCGTCGGGAAAATCTACCACGCATCCGTCGGCGTCGGCGGTCCCGGCAAGCCGTGCGACCTGCCCGAGGAGGCGATGGAGCCCGGCCTCGACTGGGATCGCTGGCTCGGGCCCGCGCCGAAGCGCCCGTACCACAGCGAGCTTTCCCCGCGCGGCGTGCACAATCATTTCCCGAACTGGCGCCGGTACTGGGAATACGGCGGCGGCATGGTGACCGACTGGGGCGCGCATCATTTCGACATCTGCCAGTGGGGCCTCGGCGAAGACGGACGCGGCCCTGTGGAAATCACGCCCCCGGCTGAGAAGGATGCGCAGAAGGGCGCGAAGCTGAAGTATGCGAGCGGCGTCGAGGTGGATCACATCTCGGAAAATGGCGTCACCTTCCACGGCGAAAACGGCTTCATCTTCGTGAACCGCGGCCGCTTCATCCTGAAGATCGGCGACAAGGAAATCGCCAACTTCAGCACGAATGACAGCAAGCCGCCGCTCAAGGACCAGCTCGATCTCGTCGAGAAGGAATACCTCGCCACCGCGAAGGTGAAGCTCGAGGTGACTACCGGGCACAAGGACAACTTCATGGAATGCGTGCGTACGCGGAAGCGGCCGATCGCGGATGTGGAAATCGGCGCGAGCAGCGTGACGACCTGCCACCTCGTGAACCTCGCCTATCGCCACGGCCAGAAGATCCAGTGGGATCCCGCGAAGCGCGACTTCGCCGGCGGCACCGGAAAAGCCGAGTGGCTCACCCGCGAGTATCGCGGGAACTGGAAGGTGTAGGGCAGCTACGCCTTCAGCTTCACACCCACGCGCGGGCAGAGCTTCGCGAGTTCGCAGTGTGCGCAGTCCGGCTTGCGTGCGTCGCAGCGGCGGCGGCCGTGCCAGATGAGCCAGTGGCTGAAGAGCGCCCACTGCTCGCGCGGGATCAGCTTCATCAGCTCCTGCTCGATCTTTTCCGGCGTGCTCTCGCGTGTGAGGGCGAGCCTGCCGCTGAGTCGCTGCACGTGCGTGTCCACGACGACGCCGACATTGATCCCGAATGCATTTCCGAGCACCACGTTTGCGGTCTTGCGCCCGACGCCTGCGAGCGCCGTGAGTTCGTCCATCGTGCGCGGCACCTCGCCGCCGTCCCGCTCGACGAGCGCGGCGCAGCACGCCTTCACGTTCTTTGCCTTTGCGCGGAAAAATCCCGTCGTACGGATAATTTCCTCGAGCTGTTCCTGAGGCAGCGCGACGTAGTCGGCGGCAGCCTTGCACACGCGGAAAAGTTCCTTCGTCACGATGTTCACCCGCTTGTCCGTGCATTGCGCGCTGAGGATGGTGGCGACGAGAAGATCGAGCGGCGTCCCGTAATCCAGCTCGCAATGCGCGTGCGGATACGTGCGCGCAAGCGCCTTGAGGATTTCCAGCGCGCGTGCGGCGCGTGCGGCGGCGCCCTCCCGCGCCATGCTACTTTTTCGGCGCGAGGGCCTCGAGAGCCGCGGCCTTCTGCTTCGCCTCGGCGGCCTTCGGGTCGTCGGGATATTCCTTGGCGAGCGACTTGTAGTACTCGATCGCCTTCTGGCGCTTTTCATCGCGGAGGCCGGTGCGCTCCTCCTCGGCTTTCTCCGCCTCGCTCTTCTCTCCGCATGCGGAAAGGAAAAACGTGGCGCTGAGCGCCGTGAACAGGAGAAGTTTTCGGGACATGGAGCGGTGGTTGGGACGGTGCTGAGGGGACTGCGGAGCGGCGGGGTGTTTTCCGCATCTGCCCGCGTCTGCCAAGCTATTTCTGCGGCGGTTTCGGCGCGGCGGCGGCCGCCGCGGGTTTCGCGGGCGCTTGTTTCGGCTCGTCCGGCTTCTCGTCGCCGGGTTTGGATTCGGAGGGTTTGGAGTCCTGCGGTTTCTCGGCGGCCTTCGCCGCCTTCTGCTCGGCGGCGCGGGCCTCCGCGGCTTCGCGCCTTTCCTTTTTGGTCTTCACCAGGAAGCCGGATTCCCCGCGCGCCTGCTTTTCGGCGAGCTCCGCGGCTTTCCAAAGTCCGGCGGCGGCGATCTTCGGTGCGCTGGCGTAGCGGTCCTGGATTTTTGCGTAGGTCTCGATGGCACCGTCGAAATCCTTCTTCGTCTCCTGGATCCTGCCGATCAGGAAGAGCGCCTTCGCCTGGAGCTCGAAGCTCTTCCCGGTCTGCGTATTCACGACCTTCGAGAGGCGCTGGATGTAATCGTCCTTCACCTGCTTGCTCTGCTCGAATTCCCCGAGGATCACGCCGTAGTCTGCCTCGAGCGCCTTCGTGGATTTCGGGAACCTCGTCTTCAGCGACGAAAACTTCGCGCCGGCCTCCGAGACCTTGCCCTGCTCCTGCAGCAGCTTCGCCTCCCAGAAAAGTGCGACGGCGTGCGCGTCGGGGATGCTGCGCGGGATCTTCGCGAGATCATCCTTTTCGCCGAGCGGGTATTCGAGGCGGATGCGCGCGATGTTTTTCGTGAGGTCATCGTTCCGTTTCTCGTCGAACTGCCCGCCCATGTACCGGTCGAAATCCGACGGGGTGAACGTGGCCGCGATGCGTTCGGTGCCATCCGCATCCGTCACTTTCGCCGACTGGGGCACGGTGTGGAATGCCTCGTCCATCACCTTGAAGGCGCGCTTCGGATCGTTCTCGTAGAGGAACGAGGCGAGGGCGACCTCGATCTTCGCCTTCACGAGGGGCGTCTTGCCGTAGTCTTCCGCCAGCTTTTTGAAGTATGCCTCCACCTGCGCCGCGTCCGCCTGCTGCGCCTTGCGCCTGGCATTCTGCACGGTCACGAGACGTTCGAGCGCCTCCGCGATTTTTTCGCTGGCGGGATAGTCCTTCAGCATGCGCTCCACCGCGCCCGTCACGCCGCCCACCGCCTTCTGCCACGCCTGCTTCTGCGCGTCGTTCAGGCTCATGTAGATCGGCAGCTTCGCCAGTTCCTTCAGCCAGCGGTCCGCGATCTTCACGAGCGATCCGTCGCCGCGGCGGTGCGGCAGATTGTTCGCGATTTCGTAGTCCACGTAGTCGAGCAGCTTCTTCGCGCCGGTCTCGGTGTCCGCGTTCTTCTTCGGATCGAGCGCACCGGAGAAAAGAAACTCCGCCATGTTGTTGTAGGCAAAGTACACATTCTCGTGCTTCGGATACTTCGACACGAAGTCCTCCATGAGCTTCAGCGCCGCCGCGTAGTCCTTCTTCTCATTGAGCACGTCGAACACCTTGAAATACGCGCCAGGCGCCGCGTCGCTTTCGGAATAGGTGTCGATCACCTTTTTCCACGCCTCGACGGCCTTGTCCCGCTGGTTCGTGGTCGCGAGCGCCGAGCCGAGGAGGTACTGTGCCGCCGCGACGTTGTCCTTCGTGTTCGCGCTCGTGCCGGTCTTTCCGGCAAACCGCGCGAGGAACGCATTCAGTTCCGTGATCGCCTTCGCCGGATTGCGCCCGCCGAGGATCTGGCACGAACTGAACCACGCGTCCTCCGCCTGGGGATTATTTGGGAATTTGTCGCGCAGCGTCTTGAAGGTCGCGAGCGCCCCGTCGTACATCGCCGCGTCGCCGCGCTCACGTCCCTGCGCCTGCTGCACGCTGCCCTTCACGAAAAGCGTCTGCACCTCGATGTCCGGCTTGGGATTGCTCGCGAGCAGCTTGTTGCAGAGGTCGAGCGCCTTCGCGTAGTCGTTCTTTTTCAGCGCCGTCGCGGTGAGGATCTGCATCGCCTCAGTCGTGAAGCGCCAGTCCTTGTAGTCCGCCTGCCCCTCGGCCACGATTTTCTCGGCCTGATCCGCATCGCCTTTTTCCACGAGCAGGTTGCCCACGAGCAGCGCGAGATTGTCCCCGCTCGGGTTGCCTTTGAATTCCTTGCGGAAATCCTGATAGGTTTCCACCGCCTTCGCCGCGTTCTTCTGCTCGGCATACGTGAGGCACAGCAGCGCCGCGATGGTCGCCTGCGCATCCTTGTCCTTTTCAAAAAGCTCCTTCTGCGCGAGCAGGAGCCGCATCAGCGTCCGCGCCTCGTCGGTCTTGTGCAGGAAAAGAAAGATGCGCGCGATGGCCAGCCGCGCCGCGAGATACTGATCCTGCCCGCCCTTGAATTTCTCCCGCTTCTCCTCCTCGTAGTTGATGAGGCTCTCCAGCCGGTTCTTGCCCGGCAGGTAATCCGCCGTCCCCTTTGGCAGCACCGCGATCTGCTGCGTGAGCATCGCGATCTTCGCAGTCTGCGCCTCCACGACCTCCTCCACACTGCGCACCGCGCGGAACGCCTCGAGCGACTGCTTCAGCACATCAGCCTGTTTCTTTTTCTGCTGCTCGTCCTCCGTGTTCGTCACGTTCTGGCTGCGGGTGAGCTGCATCTGGCCGACGAAGAAAACCGCCTCGTTCATCAGCGCGACATCGTTGCTCGACTGGTACGCCTGCGTCAGCCACGGCCCTGCGCTGTCAAAAAGCCCCATCGCCTTTTTCACCTCGTCAGGCGCGGCCTCCTTGCCTCCCTTCGGCTGCAGGAGCGCATTGGCCTGGATGAAATACGTCTTCCCGATCCACATCCGCGCCTCCCACAGGTACGGGCTCGCGGCCAGGTTTGCGACCACATTGAATCCCTTCAGGGCCTCGGGGTAGTCCTCCGACTGCAGCAGCAGCGTCGCCCGCAGGAATTGCGCGCTGTCCATGTCGCGGCTCTTCGGGAACGCCTTGATGAAATCGTCGTACTCCTTGATTCCCTCGGTGAAGACTTTCTTCTGCTGGTCCTTCTGCGGCGCCGTGTCGGCGGGCATCCTCGATGCCTTCAGCGTGAGCGACTTTGCCACGAGGAGCTGTGCCAACTCGCGGGCCGCGACATCCAACTTCGGATTCGTGATCAGCTCCCGCAGATTCTTGATCGCATCATCATAGAGACCCTCCTGCACACGGGAGACCGCGAGATGGAATTTCGCATCCAGCGATCGCGGCGAGAGCATCTTGTATTTCGTGAGAAACTTGTCGAACGCATCCGCCGCCTCCTTGAACTTGTTTTCCTTGAACAGCCTCTCCGCCGCGTCGTATTCGAGCGCATCCGGGCCCGATGGTGCGGCCGGCGGCGCCTGTGCGCGCAATGCAGGTGTCGTTGCAAAGCTGACCAGCAGCGCGATTGCGGCGAGGACGATCCTTCCGGATCTGGAGACATTCTGAGCTTTCATATTTCTGGGTGCGGACTGCCCCGGCACCCTACAAAAGCGCGCCCCGTGCGCCATCGAAAACGGCGGGAAAATCGCTCCGCCGCTCCCCGCGGATTCGCAAATGAGTCTTGAGTCCCATCCCGCCGGCACCGGAATGTCGCCACCGTGTCCCGCGATTCCGCATCCTTTTCCCCCACGCTTGTCGCCGTCGCCTTTGCCCGGCCCGAGGAAAGCCGCGCATTTCGCGGGAAGCTCGCCGGCGCGCGCAAAGGCCGGTGTGGCGCGCTCACTGTCTGGCGCGGAAGCGTGGGGAAAATCGCGGTGATTCTGATTCACACCGGCATCGGCCCCGCCTCCGCGCAGCGCGCCATCCGCGAACTTTTCGTGCATGAAAAGCCCGGCAAAGTCATCAGCGCGGGATTTGCCGGCGGCCTCGATCCCGGCCTGCGCGTCGGCGACACGCTCACCGCGGATTTTCCGGCCGCGAAGATTCTCTCCCGCGCGCTGCCCATCGAGACGCCCGCGGAAAAAATCGCCGCCTTCCACGAGACTGGCGCGCGCCTCGTGGACATGGAGACCGCCACGCTCGCGGAAGCATGCGCGGCCGCCGGCGTTCCGCTTGTCTCCGTGCGTGCCGTGAGCGATTCCGCGGATCAATTTCTCCCGGTCCCGTTCGGGGCGTGGTTCGACATGCAGCGCCAGCGCGCACGCCCGTTCGCGCTCGTGCTGCATCTTCTGCGGCACCCGTCGCACATCGCGCCGTTCACGCGTTTCATCCTGCGATTGCCCCGAGTGGCGGAAGCCCTCGCACAAGCCGTCGAAGTCGCGCTTCGGTGATTCGGCATTGCCTCGCGCGGCGCGATTCGCCATTCGGCATGCACCCATGGCGCTCCTGCTCTACCGCCTGCTGTTCCCGTTCGCGTTTCTCGTCGCGCTGCCGTTTTACGCGCTGCGCCTCGTGCGGCGTGAACGTGGCCGCGCCTCGCAGCAGAAACCGCCCGGCTACGGCCTCGGTCTCGGCCAGCGCTTCGGCAGCTACGACGCAAAAATTCGCACGCGGCTCGCAGAGCAGCCCGCGCCGGTTTGGATATGTTCCATCAGTGTCGGAGAGACGCTCGTCGCGCTGAAAATCGCGCGCGCCATCCGGGCAAAGGATCCGCAGGCGCGCATCGTCCTCTCCGTCACCACGAGCACCGGCTACGAACTGCTGCTCCGTGAGGCCGCCGCGCTCGACTGGCTCGTGCCGCTCTACAACCCGATTGATTTCGCCTTCGCCGCCCGCGCCGCGATCTCCGCGATCCAGCCTCGCGTGCTCGTGCTCACCGAAGGCGGCATCTGGCCGAACCTCCTCTCCACCGCGCGCACCGCAGGCATCCGCATCGTACTCGCAGGCGCGCGACTTTCCGCGCGCAGCGAACGGCGCTGGCAGCGCTTCGGCGGAATCGCGCGGATCGTGTGGGACTTCTTCGACACCGTCTGCGTGCCGGAGGCGGAGGACGTCGCGCGCTTTGAGGGCATCGGCGTCGCGCGCGGTCGCATCCGGCACACCGGCAGTGTGAAATTCGACAACGCTGCAAAGGACACGCTGTCGCGCGAGGCGGAGTTTCGCGCGCTCGTCCAGCCGCTCGGATTTTTCGGGCCGCTTATCGTCGGCGGAAGCACGTGGGATCCCGAGGAGCAGGCGCTCGCAGGCACTCTGAAAAAGCTTCGCGCGGAATTTCCAACGCTGCGCCTCATCCTTGTCCCGCGTCACGTCGAGCGCTCCGCCGCCATCTGCGACGATCTCACGCGCGCCGGTCTCCGCGTCGCGCTGCGCAGCAAACTTCCGACTGCAGGCGAAGCCGATGTGTTGCTCGTGGACACGACCGGCGAACTCCGCCACTGGTACGTGCTCGCCACCGTCGTGTTCGTCGGAAAAAGCCTGCCCGGCATTTCCGAAATCGGCGGGCAGAACGCCGGCGAGCCTGCCGCGCTCGGCCGGCCCGTCGTCTTCGGCCCACACATGGAAAACTTCGCCCCGCTCGTCGCGCACCTTTTGAAAGACAGCGCCGCCGTGCAAATAGCCACCGCCTCTGAACTGCCCGCCGCGATCCGCACCCTGCTTGGCGATGCGGAAACGTGCACCGCCATCGGCACCCGCGCCCGGAACGCACTGGAAATCCACCAGGGTGCAACCGCCCGTACCGCCGAGTGCATCCTCGGCTAATCGGGCACCCATTTCGGTTTGTTCCACATCTGCGTTCATCCGCGTTGATCTGCGGTTCCGTGAAACACCCGCATCCGCCCGCCCGCTGAAAATTGCTTTTCCCTTTTCGCGCAGGTGCGCTTTGTTCTCCCTCCTGCCTATGGCCAACACCATCACCAGTCCCGTCTTCGTCGTCCGTGACAACATTGACACGGACCAGATCATCCCAGCGCAATACCTCACCCTCGTGCCGACCAAGCCCGACGAATACGAGAAGCTCGGCACCTACGCGCTCATCGGCCTGCCCGACGACGCTTATCCCGAAAAATTCGTCCCCGCGGGCACCGTGCAGACGGCGTATAAAATCGTCATCGGCGGAAAAAATTTCGGCTGCGGCAGCTCGCGCGAGCACGCCCCCATCGCCCTCGGCGCCGCCGGCTGCCAGGCCGTGATCGCCGAGTCCTTCGCGCGCATTTTTTTCCGCAACTGCGTCGCCACCGGCGAACTCTACCCGTATGACGCCGCTGAACGCCTCTGCGAAAAAATCAAGACCGGCGACATCGCCACGCTCGACCTCGACGCCGACACGCTCACCGTGAACGGCACGACCTATCCGCTCAAGCCGCTCGGTGAAGTACGCCCGGTCATTGATGCCGGCGGCGTCTTCGACTATGCGCGCAAGACCGGAATGCTCCCCGCGCAGTCGTAGCCTTCTGAGTCGCCGCTACTGGAAGCGGAACGAAAACACGTCCGCGTCCTTCAGCACCCAGCGCAATCGGATCGGCTTGCCCGCGAGCGACGAAACGTCCGCCCCGTTTTTCCACGAAGGCACGCGATCCAGCTCATCGCCACTGAGCGCGCGGCAGTCTGCGAGCGCAAAGCCCGGCACCGGCCTGCCGTCGGCATCCTGAATCTCAACGGACGCAGATCCCGCGGCACCGGTCGCAAAATTCAGCCGCAGTTCCTTGCCGGTGAATGTGAACGGCTTTGTGATCATCTCGCCGCCCGCATAGTCCGCATGCAGCGAAGCAAAGCCATCGAGCCGCAGCGTGAACCGCTCGAGCTGCGCCGTGGTCTGCCCGTAATGCCGCTCGACGAACATCGAGAGTTCCGACTCGCCAGTTTGCACCACGCCGCACGCGGGATAATTTGACCGGCTCGTCCAATTCCGAAAATCCGGCCCGGGCCGCACGAAGCCTTCCATGAACGTGCGATTGAACTGAGTCGTGCCCGCACGGCTCGTCATGAGCACCGCCTCCGAGCAGTCCTGAATCAGCGCCGGATATTTTCTCGTGTCCTCCGCGATTTGTGATTTCTGCCCCGCATCGAGCACTGCCTTTCCCTGCATGAAACGCGCCGCAGTCGAGACGTAGAGATGCGGCGCGCGGAAATACGGCTGCGTCTGGCTGATGTAGATGTGATCAAAAAGCGGCTGATCGCTCGTCATCGCGGTCGCGTCGCTCCAATGGACGAAGTCCTTGCTCGTCGCACGGCTCACCCAGCGCACGCCCTTCGGCTTCCAGGTGTTTTCATCCGTGCCGCCGCCGGTGAAGATGCGAAAATACGCCACGTAGCACTGCTCGGCCTCGGACCAGAAGGACACATTCTGCGAATCAAACGCGCCTTTCGTGATGACTGGCGTGTCCTGCATTTTCCGCCAGCGAATCCCGTCGCCCGATGCGAACGCACTCAGCCCGCCGAACTTCCCGCCGAGCCCCGCGAGCGTCTTGTATCGTTCGTCCGCCGGCACACCGGGACGCCGGTCGAGAAAGGGTGCGAAGTTGTGCGTGAAGGGAGCCATGTCCGCGAGCATCACGTTATTGTCCCTGCTGCCATTTACCTCGTGCAGACCCAGCTTCGGCTTCGTCCAGCGGATGCCATCGTCGGACTCCGCGTAGCACGTGCATTCGCCGGTTGAGCCATCGGAAAAGCCCGTATTACCGCGGTAATACATGCGGAATTTTTTCGCCCCCTCGTCGTGAATCACCGTGATGTATGCGCTGAAGCGTCCCTCCCAAGGCTGATCAAATTTCACCCCCACACCGGCAGACCTCGGCTCATGCATCCGCAGCGACGCGCCCTCCATTTTCTCAATCAGCAGCCGGTCCACGAAAAGCTCGCGACGTGAGCCGATGGCGACGGGCTCCCCGGCGCGGGAGATGGCGGCAGCGAACAAAAGGATGAGCAGTGAGCGGTTCATGGCAGGGGATGGATGCTGCCGGGGTCAATCCACGACCTCGATCATCGCTGGGAAAAAACGCCGCGCAGCTCGCCTGAAAACGCGCTTGAGTCCGCGCCAGAGTGCCTCCACATTCCGCCCCCTGACGCAGAAAAGCGGGTATAGCTTAATGGTAAAGTTCCAGTCTTCCAAACTGGCCATGAGGGTTCGATTCCCTCTACCCGCTCCACCCCTGTATTTATCAGGGTTCCAGGGCGATCGAGGCTCCGAAAAGTGGAAAGTGCAAACAGGATTGCAAACACGTCCGACGATTTCCGCTCATCTCCGAGGCTGTCTGAATAACGACGGTTTGCGTCTCATTTGCGGATTCCGCGGCGGAAAACTGAGCCGTCACCCATGCCTGCGCATCGCGGCCCATGCCGGTGATGGCTGCCATCTTCTCCGCGATCGTCGGCTCGTGCAGGTGGATGCCGTCCGCATCCGTGGACAGCCCGCTCGCCGAGTTCGCGCTGGCCGTCGCCGGCTAAGGCGCAAGGAGCGCCGCCATCTCCGGGGCTAGCTGTTCGCGCGCGGCTGCGAGAGCTTCGCCTGCAGTTTGGCCTGCAACAGCCGGCCCTGCTCCCTGTCCGCTTCCGTCGCCCGCGGGAACCGCGACCGATCCGCCGTCGGGTCCGACGGCGGCGGCATCCGAAATCCCTTGGGTGTCATTTCCCGCATCCGCTGCACAAGCGCCGCCATTTCCGCGGGCGTCTTCTTCGGCAGTGCCGGCGCGTGGCTGATTCGTCCCTTCGGCAGTGGTTGGTCGCTCATCGGCTGGGGTCAGTTCACTTGTCGCCGCATGTGGTCGAGCATCTTCTTGCCCACTTCCGCCAGCGCCCCGCGCTTCGCGTGCGCTTCGAGTTGCATCCGCATAGCCATCATCATCTTTTCCGGGCGCAACGGCACCGACGGCTTCGAGATGGCCCTTGGATTGCTCATTCTCCTGCAATGTAGGCAGGAAATCCGGGCTGACGAGCGCCTTCTCCGGGTGGCGGACGAGTTGCCCATAGATCACCTCGCCATCCGTCACTTCCTGCGAGTCTCGTCCCGAATACGCCTCGCCTCAAGCTCTCTTTGCATCTCGATGCTGCCGCCCTTCGTGGACGGTACGGCATCGCCAAACATATCCCCATTCTGCGCATCCGTCGCGGCCTGGGCCTGCGCCTTTTCCGCCCGCGCCCGTGTCACCGCCTCGCCATCCTGCGCGGCTTCCTGCATCAGATTGAACGGCGCATTGCCTCTGAACAAATCCCCCGTCCCCTTCGCGCTAGGGAGCAGCTTAGGCGTCTCCCCGTCTCCCCGTCTCCCTGTCCCCCGCAAAGTGCGGCGTCCAGTCCGGCACGTCCGGCAGCGCGGGATCGCTCGCCCGCATGGAGTGCCACATCGCCGCGGCATACTTGCGCAGGTCGCGCCCCGA
>JBDSAR010000697.1:0-6511 GCA_039922035.1 Chthoniobacteraceae bacterium | reverse complement strand
CGCCGCACTGCTCGCGGATCTCGAACAGCGCGGGCTTTTGAACGACACGCTCGTGGTGTGGGGCGGCGAGTTTGGACGGCTGCCGGTTTCGCAAAAGGGCGGCAAGCCGGGGCGCGATCACAATCCGCACGCCTTCACCGTTTGGCTCGCGGGCGGCGGAGTGAAGGGGGGCTTCCACTACGGCGAGACCGACGAGATTGGTCACAAGGCCGTGGTGGATCGCGTGGGCGTCCACGATCTGCACGCGACGCTGCTTTATGCGCTCGGGCTCGAACACGAGAAGCTGACCTTCAAGTTCCAGGGCCTGGATCAGCGGCTCACGGGCGTGGAGAAGTCGCGCGTGGTGACGGAAGTTTTCGCGTAGAGTGATCGCCCAATGAGGACGGGAACGCGGCAAGCTTTCCGTTCTACCCTGCGGGTCCGCGTTTCAATGTGATGCCGCTCGTTCGGTACGGATGCCAGCACCGCCGAATTGACGTCGTAAATGTGGAGTTTGGCGTTATTCCTTCTGTGTAGAGCGTCCTCAGCCTCACAAAACACTCCCCGCAGCCATGAAACGATTCATTCTCTCCGCCTCGATTGCAGCCTGCTCCGTCCTCGTATGGACGGCCACCGCCTCGGGTGCGAAGCCCAACAAAAAGCAGCAGCAGCCGACACCCGCGCCTTCGGCCTTGCCGCCGAAGCCCGCAGCGCCGGTGCCGGAATCGAAGCCGATGTCCGATGAACTTCCTTCGCCTTGGCGCACGTGGAGCGATCCTTCGGGGAAGACCATCGAGGCGGCGTTTGCGTCGCTCTATGGAAATGTCGTCACGATCCAGACGCATGAGGGGCAGACGTATCAGATCAATCTGATGAATCTCGTACCGGCCGATCGCACGTTTGCCTTTGACTACGCGAAGCGTCTGCGCGCGCGTTCCTTTGCCAATGAATACGTCAAGAAGGCGGCGTATCAGATCGATTATCTCATCGGCTCGACGCTTGTCGCGAAGGGGCTGAAATTCAATCCCGATGCAACGGACGAGCAGTTCGTGCGGCGCATTTATCTCGATGCGGTCGGCCGCATCCCGACTGCGGAGGAGGCCTCGACTTTCCTCGCTGACACGACGCCCACGAAGGAGAAGCGCGCGAAGCTGATCGACAAGCTGCTCTTTTCGCCCGGCTACACGATGCAGATGTACAATTGGATGGGCGACATGCTGCGCGCGAAGGACACGTTCGGGAAGAACGTGCCGACCTTCACCTTCCAGGACTGGCTGAAGGATCAGCTCCACGCGGATCGGACGTGGGATTCGCTCGTGAAGACGATGCTCACCGCCGACGGCAAAATCTGCGACAACGGCGCGACCGGATTCCTGCTCTACGACGCTCAGATGCCGCTCGATGGCGTGTCGAATCTGCTGACGACTTTCCTCGGTGCAAATGTCGCGTGCGCGCAGTGCCATGATCACCCGCTCGCGGACTGGAAGCAGCGCGACTTCTACCAGATGGCCGCGTTTTTCGGCGCCAGCGACGGGGTGGATGAGAAGATGCTCAACGCCGGCAAGAAACTCGCGAAAGGCAAGGGTGCCGCGACCGCGAACCTGCCGAAAGGCCCGGTGCAGATGATCGCCAATGCGAATGCCTATCGCATGGTGGACACCGCGAAGCAGAGTCTCACTTTTCCGAAGGACTACAAATACAGCGACGTGAAGGCGAGTTCTCCGGTGACACCCACGCTCATCACCTGGAGCAAGGCCGACAAGGTGAACCCGGCGTACCGGGTGAACACAGCGAACCCGCAACAGCTCCGCAGCGAATTTGCGAAATGGATGACGAGCCCCGGCAATCCGCGTTTCGCGGCGAACATCGCCAACCGCGTGTGGAAAAAGGTCTTCGGCCTTGCGGTGCAGGAGCCGGTGTCCGACCTCGACGATCCGACGAAAGCCAGCAACCCGGCGCTGCTCGCGCATCTCGCGACCATCGTGAAGGCGGGCGCATTCGACCTGCGCGAATTCCAGCGCGTGCTGTTCAATTCGCAGACCTATCAGCGCGCGGCGAGCACTTCGCCTGACTTGGAAAAAGGCCCGTATCTTTTCCCCGGACCGCTCGTGCGCCGCATGAGTGCCGAACAGGTGTGGGACAGCCTCATGGTGCTGAGCGCCGGCTCGGATGTGGACAACATGGTCCTGCGCCGCGGCGAAAATGAGAAGCTGATGTCGCTGCCCGGCGACGCGGCGACGGCGGAGAATTTCAAATACGTGATCGAGCGCATGGGCGGATCTGGCGCGGCGATGAAGGGCGGCGGAAAGAAAGGTGGCGGCGGCAGCGAGAAAGGTCTCATCTCCGAGTATCAGGGCGGCAAGCCGCAGCAGCGGTTCGGCATGATTCTCGCCCGCGCGAGCGAACTGCCGCAGCCTGCGGCGGAGACGCATTTTCTGCGACTCTTCGGCCAGAGCGACCGGCTCATCGCCGACACGAATACGACCGACGGCAGCGTGCCGCAGGCGCTCATGCTGATGAATGGCAGCGCTGGCAAACTCGTCAGCGATACGAACTGCGCCGCCGTGGTCACCGCCGGCAACGCGGAGTCCGCCGATGCGAAAATCGACTCGCTGTATCTCGCATTTCTCGCGCGCAAACCCACCGCCGAGGAACGCCCGGCGGCGACTCAGGCGCTGACCACCGGCCTCGGCATCACCGACATCGCGTGGACGCTGGCGAACACGCGCGAGTTTCTCTTCATCCAATGAACGACCAGTGCTCAGTGCCCGGTTCTCACTGAACGCGCGGCACCGAAATACTGAGCACTGAAAACTGGGCACTGCGCACTTCCGATCACACACCTCACCTCCGAACAACTACGACCATGAATCCTGACTCACTTCGCGATCCCATCGAGCGCCGCACCTTCGTCGAGCGCTGTGCGCGCTACGCATTCGGCCTCACCGTGCTGCCGGTTTTCGCCGGTCGCACACTCGGTGCCGACAAGGCCGCCGTCGCGACAGCCATCACTCGCGGCGCGGGTTTTGGAAAGGCAAAGCACGTCATCTTCCTCGAGTTGCAGGGCGGGCTGAGCCACATTGATTCGTTTGATCCGAAGACCGGCGAATCGAAAGGTCCCGGCGCTCCGATTTCGACGAAGGCGGATTTCCAGCTTACGGAGTATCTGCCGGAGACGGCGAAAATCGCGGACAAGATCACCGTCATCCGCTCGATGACCGCAAAGGTCGGCGTGCATGCGAATGCGCAGTATCTCATGCGCACCGGCTATGAAAAGCGCGGCACCATCGTGCATCCCATGCTCGGCGCATGGGCGCAGAATTACCTTGGGAAAAGCCACAAGACGCTGCCATCCACGGTCTGCGTGAACCGGCCCGCAAATCACGGCAACGGATATTTTCCCGCAGCATTTTCGCCGCTGCCGATCCTCGATCCGGATCAGGGACTCGTGAATTCCACCTCGCAGGTTTCCGCGGACGTGCAGACGAAGCGCATCGGTCTGCTCGAACAGCTCGACGCGACCTTCGGCAAGAAGATGGCGGACGAAAATGTGAAGGCCTACGGCGATTTCTACGACACGACGCTGGAACTCATGAAGAGCAGCGACCTGAAGGCGTTCGACATTGCTTCCGAGCCTGCGGCGATGCGCGACAAATACGGGCGCAATAAATTCGGCCAGGGCTGCCTGCTCGCGCGGCGGCTGGTCGAGAATGGAGTGCGTTTTGTCGAGGTATCGAGCGGCGGCTGGGACATGCACAAGCAGCTCGCCGACAGCATGGAGGATCGCGGCGGGGAATTTGACCGCACCTTCGCCGCGCTTGTGAGCGATCTCGATTCGCGCGGGCTGCTCGATTCGACGCTCGTGTGCGTGACCACGGAATTTGGCCGCAAGCCGAGCTTCGATGGCGGCGGACGCGGACATCACCCGCTTGCATTCAGCACCGTGCTCGCAGGCGGCGGCGCGAAGCGCGGCTATGTCCACGGCGCGAGCGACGCGGCAGGCTACGAGCCGGCGGACAAGGCAATGACCGTGGGATCATTCCACGCGACGATCGGCCACGCTGCCGGCCTGCCGATCGAGCAGGAAATCATGACGCCCAGCGGACGTCCGATGAGTGTCGGCAACAAGGCAAAGCCGGGGCTCGGAGTGTTCGCGTAGCAGTGCGTGACGCGGACACTCCTGTCCGCGAAGAACCGCAGCGCGGACAGGAGTGTCCACATCACGACAGCCCGCCGTGCGCTGGATTTCCTTTTGTCTAACGCGACAGGGCGGGGCACGGTAGTATCAGTCACTCCACGACGATGAACTGCAACGACTCCGCGTTTCTTTCCCTCACCGCAGCACAGCGTATGGCGGTTTCTCGCCGCACATTCCTCAAGCAATCGGCGGGCGGCATCGGCCTGGCGGCACTCGGATCGCTCATGAGCCCGTCGCTCATGGCGGCGGCGACGAAGCCGGAGTTCCCGAATTTCGCACCGAAGGCGAAGCGCATCATCTACCTGTTTCAGTCCGGAGCGCCGTCGCAGATGGACCTCTTCGACCCGAAGCCGCAGCTTGCAGCGCAGCGCGGCGAGGATTTGCCGGACTCGATCCGCAAGGGACAGCGACTGACGACGATGACGAGCGGGCAGAAGAAGTTCCCCGTCGCGCCGAGCATTTTCAAATTTGCGCAGCACGGAAAAAACGGCACCTGGCTGAGCGAGCTGATGCCGCACATGGCGAAGGTTGCGGATGAATTCACCGTGGTGCGCTCGATGTTCACCGAGGCGATCAACCACGACCCCGCGATCACTTTCTGCCAGACGGGATCGCAGCTCGCGGGTCGGCCGAGTATCGGCTCGTGGGTCGGCTACGGGCTCGGCAGTGAGAACAAGGACTTGCCCGCGTATGTCGTGCTCACGTCCTTCGGCACGGGGCGCAAGGATGATCAGCCGCTTTATGATCGCCTGTGGAGTGCGGGCTTTCTGCCGTCGCAGTATCAGGGCGTAAAATTCCGCAACAAGGGCGACCCGGTGCTTTATCTTTCCAATCCCCCCGGCATGGATCGCGAGTCGCGCCGCGAGACGCTCGATGAACTCGCAGCGCTGAACGGGAAGCATTTCGACGCGCTCGGTGATCCGGAAATCCAGACGCGCATCGCGCAATACGAGATGGCCTTCCGCATGCAGACGAGCGTGCCCGATCTCACGGATATCTCGAAGGAGCCGCAGCACGTCCTCGACATGTACGGCCCCGAGGTGAAGACGCCCGGCACCTACGCCTCGAACTGCCTGCTCGCGCGCCGCCTCGCCGAGCGCGACGTGCGATTCGTGCAACTCTTCCACATGGGCTGGGATCATCACGGCGGCCTGCCGAATGCAATCAAAGGCCAGTGCAGCGACACCGATCAGCCGACTGCCGCGCTGCTCACCGATCTCAAACAACGCGGTCTGCTCGACGACACGCTCATCGTGTGGGGCGGCGAATTCGGCCGCACGATCTATTCGCAAGGCACGCTCACCGAGACGAACTACGGACGCGACCACCACCCGCGCTGCTTCTCCATCCTGCTTGCCGGCGCAGGCGTGCGGAAAGGAATCACTCACGGTGAGACGGACGACTACTGCTACAATATCGTCCGCGATCCGGTTCACGTGCATGATCTGAACGCGACGATCCTGCACCTCATGGGAGTCGGGCACACGAAGCTCACGTATCGCTACCAAGGCCGCGACTTCCGCCTCACGGACATCCATGGCGAAATCGTGAAGCCGCTGCTGGCATAGGTGGAGCGGGTGCTCCGCGCACGCATCAGGATCCGATTGCAAGCTGGGGTATTCGGCAACGCGCGGCGGAGCGCGCGTTCCACTGAATGAATCAAAGCGCCCGCACCATCAGATAGTCGTCCATCACGAAGCCGCCGCCGATGTCGAACACAGCTTCGTTTTCGATGTGGAAGCAGGCTTTGAGATACGCGCCGATCGCGCGCTCGTTGCGCTTGTTCACCTGCAACCACACCGCATGCGCGCCGAGTGCCCGGGATTGCTCGCAGACGTGTTCGAGCATCTGTCTGCCGAGTCCGCATCGCTGTCGTTGCGGGAGCACGTAGAGTTTGCTGATTTTCACGCGGCCATCGTCCTCGCGCTGCCAGGAAAGGTAACCGACTGGCTCGCCTTTCAACTCCGCAATTCCCCACGGCACTCCCGCGGCGAGCTGGCGGCGGATTTCCTCCTCGCTGTACATCCAGCCGAGCATGAATTCGATCTGCTCCACCGTGATGAGGCCCGGGTAGCACTCGCGCCAGATGCGCTGTGCGAGCTCGCGCAGCACTGGGATGTCGGATTCGGTCGCGGCGCGGATTTGCATGGCCGGACAGGATGATGGGCACAGCGACCGAGATCCAAGTCCGTTGATTTCCCATCTTCTGACGGCCGGCGGGCTCTGGTCAGTCGCTATAGCCGAAGACGGCTACCTTCCACGCCAGCCGGGAATATTACTCCACATCCTAAGTCCAACGTCCGATGGGAATGAACTGGATGCAGCTAGCCTGCA
>JBDSAR010000696.1:0-2935 GCA_039922035.1 Chthoniobacteraceae bacterium | reverse complement strand
TCAGCGTGCAGCCGTACGTCGTCTTTGCCGGACAGCTCGCCGGGCGCGCTCGGTCGCGTCGGGTCAGACGTGGCGCGGATTTCCCACCAGCATTTGGCGCAGTGGTTGTGCTGATGATCCACGACGAAGCCCGCGCGCTTCAGCATCGGGCCGATCCAGCCGATGCAGTGATCGCAGTAGTCGCGATATTGATCGAGGTCGTTGCGGATAAGGAAGCCCTTTGACGGGCACTCGTGCATGTCGATGCGGAAGACCTTGTCCGTCGCGGTGCAGTGATGGACCGCGACCTCGTGGTCGAGCGTGTGGCCCCAGTATTCCTTCATGCCCGCGATCCCCTTCGCGCCGATCAGCGCGGCCGCGTGCGTCTGCGAATCCTGCGCGATGGCAATGTCCCAATACTCGCGGACGAGCGGCTCGCCTCCCTGCTCACGGAACCACTCGAACGTCCATTCGTAGTGCCCGCAGAAATCGTAGCAGCCTAGCATTTCGCCTCCTCGATTTGGGTGAAGTCCTGCGGTGCCGTTGCCGCTTCGCGTTTCAAAAATGTCTGCTGGCAAGCACCGTTGCCGCCTGCGATGCGAACGGTCAGGCCCGCCGTTGCCGCGATTGCTTCGCTGATGAAATAGCAGTGCTGGCAAAAGCACGGCACGATCTCCCGTCCATTCCCGCGGAGGTGTTTGATCGCCGGGCAGACCTTCACGTCGAGCGTCACCGCGTCCTGTATCTGCCGCACGTCCACGTCGGCATTTGGCTCCGCGGCGAAGAACGCGCGCCAGTAGTCGGCGACGGCGGTGAGGCCTCCATTCTGCCACTGCGCGGCAACGGGCGCGAAGTAGCGCGTGCCGAGATCAGTCCAGTATTTTTGCAAACCCTCCGGACCAAAGCGTGCGAGCACGAAGCGAAATGTCGCGTTGATCGCGAAGTAGAAATCCGACGCGCCGACCGGCTTTGTGTCAGTGTAGGGCAGTGGCGTCATGGCCTCAGTATGTCTTGCCAGTCGGGGCAGCCACGGGCGCGCCGGATACCTCGTTGAGCAACTCGTCGAACTGCGCGGAGCATTCCGAGAGATGCTTGTGCAGCCCGCCGAACTCGCTGCCAAAGGCAACAAGCTGCGCGCCGAGGCCGGTGATCACACGCGCATCCTCTGGCGTGCCGACCGGGCGCCCCCACGTCTTGCCGTGCTCGCGCGCTGCGGCGGCGATTTTCTTCTGCACTTCTAGCATCATCGGATCAGTCACGGCAGCGGTGCAGCCGAGACGCAGCGACATGTCGCCGGGGCCGAGGAAGAGCACATCCACACCGGGCACGGCGGCGATGGCTGCGGCATTTTCGAGCGCTTCCGCCGTCTCGATCTGCACAGTGAGGAACGTCTCGCGATTCGCCTGCGCGGTGTAGTCGTCCGGCTTGCCGACCCAGTAGCTCGCATCCCTTCCGCCACCGCAAAAGCCACGATCGCCGAGCGGTGGAAATTTGATGGCTTTCACCAAAGTGCGCGCCTGCTCGGGCGTCGAGACATGCGGAATCATCAGGCCCGCCGCGCCGTCTTCGAGGAAACGGTAGAGCGCATTTTTTTCCTTCGTCGGCGGACGCAGCAGGCAGTCCACATCCGCCGCGTGGTGCTGCGCGAGCATGGCGTCAATCTCGCGCGGTTCCCATACGCGATGCTCGGCATCGAGCCAGATGCCGTCGTAATGAAAATGTGCGGCGAGCGCCGGAAACATCGCAATCGGTGATCCGATGGAACACACGCGCGCGACTTTTCCGGCACGGATTTTGGCGAGGATTTTTGAGCGTCTCATTTTGGGTTTTGGAAAAAATCGCTGTCCTGTTGTCAACCGCGCCGCGCCGGTTTTACGAGGGCGAGAAGCAGCGCGCTCACGAGCACTCCGATCGCCGATCCCATCAGCAGCAGACTCAGATCCACGTGCCGCTCCTTCAACCAGCCGCCGAGGTAGGCGGCGCTACCGCCGATGCAGCAACTGAAAAAATTCAGGATGCCGTAGCCTGTGGCGCGATGCTGCGGCTCGGCCACCTGGCAGAGGATGGGCATCATGTTTGAGTCCGAACATCCGCGCGCGAAGCCGAACGCGATCAGGCACACCACGGCGAACCAGAGCGCCTGCGTGTGTGAGGTCATGAAGACAAACGGCGACGCGAGCGTGAGCGCGATCATCGGCACCCACACGCGACCGCGGAGTTGCGTGCGGCTCCAGCGATCCGCCCACGCGCCGCCGACGAGCACGCCGCAGAAGGCCGCGACCTGCGTGTAAGCCGTGGCGGTGAAGCCGGCTTCGGTTTGCGAGAGGTGATATTGCTCGCGCAGGAAAGTCGGCATCCACGTCACAAACGCCCAGCCGGCGAAACCCAGCAGCCCCCAGTGCAGCGCGATGATCCAGAAAGCCGCGCTGCTTCCCAGTGCGCGGATCGTCTCGAGCGGATGCACCGGCGCATTGCCGGCATTTGCATGCTGCGCTTTCGGCACATCGCGAAGCAGTGCGAACAGCACGAGTGTGTAGGCCACTCCGAAACTGCCGAAGGTGAAGAAGCCCGACGACCAGCCGTGATGATCCGCCATCCATCCGCCCATGCCGCCGAGCGCCATGCCCGCATAGATGCCGCTCATGTGAATGCCCGTGGCGAGCGAACGTGTGCTGCCACGATGATAATCCGCGATGAGCGCGAGCGCGGCGGGAATGTAGCACGCTTCGCTGATCCCCATGAGCGCGCGGGTGAGGAGCAGTTGCTGATACGTCTGCGCATACGATGTGGCCCACGTCACCAGCGACCACACGCCGAGGCTGATGAGGATGACGCGACTCCGGCTGAAGCGATCCGCACACCAGCCGCCCAGCGGACTCAGCACGCCATAGACGAGGAGAAAAACCATCGTCAGCGCGCCGAAGTCATCGTCGCCCATCGGGATCGCCGCCTTGAT
>JBDSAR010000695.1:0-13741 GCA_039922035.1 Chthoniobacteraceae bacterium | reverse complement strand
TCGCCTTGGATCCGCCTCGGTGCCGCCTTTGTGGACGGCCTCATCCTGCTGCCGATCAACTGGATTTTCCAGAAGTTGATCCTGCACACGCCCAGCATGGCGGATGTGGCGAAAGCGATGCAAAGCGGCAACCCTGATGCCATCAAGAGCCTCATGCCGGGAATCGGGAGTCAGATCCTGGCGAGCGTGCTCGGGTTCGCGGTGTTCCTGGCCGTCAATTTTGTCTTCCTGAAAAATGGCCAGACGGTCGGAAAGAAGCTGCTGAAGCTCCAGGTGCAGCGCCGCCTCGACAGCGCCGTGCTGCCGATTCAGGACTACCTCCTCAAGCGTCTCGGCCCGATTTACGCGGTGAGCTTCCTTGGCATCCTCATCAGTCCATTTTTGAATATCGTGCTCCTCGCCGATGCGCTCGCAATCTTCCGTCCCGGCCGCAACACGCTGCACGACGATATCGCAGGCAGCAAAGTCGTGCGTCTCCCGGCCTAGCGCGGGAGTCGCAGTTCACCGGCGCGTGCAGGCAGTCGCCGAGGCGGAGAATTCACTTCGTGCAGATGCGTCAGCGAAGCACGAGCACGTGCGGCTTCGGCTCCACATTGCCTGTCGTATCCTCGGCGTGAGCGGCGAGCCTTGTCCTCGCCTCCGCTTTTGCAAGCGTCACTTCCCACTCGGCGAAATTTTCGCGGAGCGCCTTCGCCTCGCGACCGTTGATCACCACTCGCTTCACCGTGCCGTTGTCCGCCGTCGTCCCGCGCACGATCAGGGAGCCGTCGTTTTGTTCGAGTGTGTGCGTGATGATCGTGGCGGGTGGCAAATCGTCGAGGAATTGCAGCGCGCCGGGGAATTCCGCCTCGGTGGGCTGCGTGCCTTTCGGATCGAAGTTCACGTTCACCGAGATGTCGTCGAGCGTCACGTGGCGGTAGGCGTGCTGGTCGTAGTTTGCCTTCCACAGAGCATATTCGGCGTGGTGAATGTCGAGGCCGTCCACCATCACGGAAGGCGGGCGCGGATGAAACGCCCAGTGGACATTCCAGATTTTCAAATTGCGGATCACGAACGGATGCCGCGCGTCCGGGCCGATGCCGCCGACATCGCCTTTCAGATCCGCGCTCAGTCCGCCGAGATTCAGCGAGTGCCGGCGCATGCAGTGGATTTCGTTGTCGTCGAAACGCACGAACGGCAGCGTGCGGATGTCCGTCGTGCGGCGCGTGCCGTCGGGCTGCGGGACTTTGAGCGCGAGGTTGAAGCCGGTGTTCGCCGCAGCGTCGAAGCGGAAGCCGTATTCGTCGCACTCGGCGGCGGTGTTGCGCGTGAAAGTGTTCAGCGAATTCGCCCACCAGAAGCCCGCGCCGTCGTTGTGATCGAATGGCAGCGCCTGTCCCGGCAGCGGCTTCGCCACGCATGCCTGCACGGCGAGATTGCGGTCGAGCACATTGAAAACTTCCGTGCCGTCCTCCAGAAAAAATCCGTGGCCGGTGCTCCGGTAGCCGACGCAGTCGCGCACGACGAGGTAGTCCGTGCCGTGGATGGTGATCCAGCGGTTGCCGCTGTCCCAGATGCTCGCGCCGATGACCGACGCTCCGCGCATCGTGTCGCGTGCGAGATGAAAATGGATGCTGTATCGGCCCAGCACGCCCTCCTTGCCGAGGTGCCGGAACTCCGCGTAGCGGATCGCTCCCGCCGAGTTTTTGTGAAACATTGTGTGCCCGCGCGCGACTGCGGGATCAGCGGATTCGACGATCACGTTGCGCGAAAGATTCGCGACTTCGCCGCGATACGCGCCGTCGCCCGCGTGATCGAAGTCCAGCGGCTTATCGAGCGTGAGTTTGGTGCCGCTGAGCCCGCGCACCGTGCGTTCCTCCGTCTGCGTGCTGTCGCGGACGCTGGTGCGGAAAGTTTTCTCGCGTTTGATCTGCCGCGTCGTGCCGGTGAGGAAAATATGATCGCCTGTGCGCCAGCCCTTGACCGCCTCGGCGAGCGTGATGTCGCTGTCGCCTTTCTTCGCAGGAGCGCCGAGCTTGAGCCACGTGCGGCTCATCTCCGCGCCGTGAAATTCCATCCGCCCGCCGCAATCCACGATGGCCGGAAGCGACTGCCTGTCCATGCCTTCAAAATAGGTGAGCCGGATGAGCGCCGTGTGCCTTGCATCCACCGGTTGCGCCGCGGTGCCGACGAGCAGTGCGGGTTTCGGCTGCGAAATATCTGGCTCGGGAAGATGCGCGTCGCAGTTGAAGCCCTCTTCGCCCGTGTCCTCGCCAGGCTGGATTTTGATGAGCCCCGCATCGAGACGCGTGTCGCGATCCGTCGCGAATGTCAGCGTGCCGCCGATGTGCAGCGAACGAATCGGCGCGGTGGAAATAATATCGTAGGTCACCGTGTGAGCCGGGCGGATCAGCACCGTGGCTCCTGCGGATGGCAGCCGGTTTTGTTCCCACGTTTTTGCGTCCGACCACGCGCCGCTGCGCACGGTGCGGACGAGATCCGGCGCGGCTTGTGCGATGGTGAACGAGAGGGACAGCGCGAGAACAGCGAGCAGGCGGGGGAAGTGCATGGCTTCCGAAAACTAGCGGCCCGGTCGGGGCGGATACAGCGCGAAGTAGTTCTGGGCTTCAGCCCGAACGGGTGACTTTCGGGCAAAATTGCGCCGGGCTGCCTTTTGGTCAGCCTCGGCGAACTCAGAGCAGCGTGAGCGGGTTCTGGCGCGTCTTGAGCGGGAAGGTGACGCGCTGGCCGCCGAGTCGGTGCGACTCGAAGACGGCGCTGATCATTTCCACGATGGTGCGGCCATCGCCCGCGCTGCATAACGGTGCGCGGTTTTCTCGGATGGCGGCGATGAGGTCGCGTCCGCCGACTGCGTGGCTCATCACGAGCTTGCCGAGATTTTCGATCGGCTCCTCTTTGCCGATGCCCGCGGTGGAAATCGGCATCCACGCGCGCGGTTCCGGTGCGGGCTGGAATGGGCTGCCTTGCAAAATATGCGCGACTGGCGTGGCGTCGCAGCGGAGGTCAATGATGCCGCCGGTGCCGATGAGTTGCAGCCCGAAGCCCGCGTTCTTCGCTCCCGCCTTGGCCACGGAGTCGAAGAACACCGGGACGCCGCGCTCCGTCTCGAAGCGCGCGTGGACTTCATTGCCCGCGAGTTGGCCGAGTCCTTCCGCACCGTCTTTCAGATCGTCGCGCACCGCGGGGCGGCCGTCCTGCTGCACGGTGGCGGTGCATGCGAGCGGCTTGCCGGTGAAAAAATTCGCCATGTTCAAAACGTGCGAGCCGAGCACCCACAGATCGAGCGAGCCGCCGCGTTCGTCCTCTTTGCCGCGTCCGCGGAGTTCGAGCAGGCGGCCAATCGCGCCGTCCTTCACGAGTGCGGCGACGGTAGCGAGTGTGGGCTGGTAGCGGTTGCGGTGCGCTATCGCGAGTTTCACGTTTTGCTTCTCGCAAGCGGCGAAAATTTCATCCGCCTCCGCGAGGGTGCGGCAAAGTGGTTTCTCGACGTAGATGCCGCGCGCGCCCGCCTCGATCGCGGCGAGAATCATGTCGCGGTGCTCGTCCACGAAACGCGGGGCGACGGCGACGACGTCCGGCTTCACCTCGGCAAGCATTTTGCGGTAGTCGGCAAAACCTGTGACGCCGCCGAGTTTCCTCTGCGCGGCGGCGAGTCCTTTTTCATCAGCGTCAGCGACAGCGACGACTTCGGTCTCGGGCACCTGCTGCCACATGACATCGAGCCCGTGCCCGTAGTTGCCGCGCCCCGTGTGGCCGATGATTCCCACGCGCAGTTTTTTCTCCGCGGCGCGTACGGCGATGGAGATGGATGAGGCGATGCTGAGTGCGAGGAAGTGGCGGCGGTTCATGGGTGTATTATTTGCGGATGACGATGAGCGACTGCGACGGGCAGCCGACGTGATACGCAGGCTGCTCCGCGGTGATGCTGATCACGGCGGTTTTGTTGCCGTTCGCCGTCGCGAGAGGCGAGAGCGAAATCGCCGCGGAAGTTTTTCCCGCGGGGATCGTCACGCTGCCCGCGAGTTGTGCAAAATCCTTGTCGCCCACCGCATCACCGCCGATCGAGTATCGCACGGTGAGTGGCTGCGCGGTGTCGCCGGTGCGCGTCACACGCCACTCGCCATTTTGTCCTTTGCCAGCACGTGACACGCTGGCGGAGACGAAAAGAATCGGCGTGCTGCCGCCGGTCGGATCGGTGTTGTTGAACCAGTGCTCGATGTTCGCGTAGCCGCCGTCGGAAATTTGCGCGCTGTCAGTCGCGTCGTTCGGATTCAGTCCGAATTGCTTTTCCCAAAAATCCGGCAGGCCGTCGCCGTCGCTGTCCTTCGGCGGCGGGAGCGAGCGGTAGTCGGGCCAACGTTCGTTTTCAGGAAAGTCGGTTTCTTTCTGGATCACCTTGCCGGTGCCGTTGCGAACGGAATTCACGATGCGCAGATCCACCGCGTCGCGCGCGGGCAGCGTGGCGCCGGATTCCATGAGCACGGTCTCGTACGCTTCGGAGGCGCTTTGGAGGTTTGCGGGCATCGCCGTCCAGGGCTTCTCCACGATCATCGCGGCCTTTTCGGCGTCGCTCGCATCCTTGAACTTTTTCGGCTGCCAGCCGACGGCAAGCCGGTTGTCCTTCGTTCCTTCGGGTGAGCCATCAATCATGTTTCCGCTCGCAAACAAGCGTGCGAGCGGGTCGCCGTGAAACTGAAACGCGCTGCTGCGGATGTCCGCGGGCGTGCTCGGACCCGGCTTGTAGAAATTGTTCAGCCATTGGAGATGCACGCGTTCGCTGCCGGTGTGCGTGGGGTACTCGCTCCAGTCGTACACGACACTGTTATAGAATGTGAGCACGGCGGGCACTTCCGCACCGCCCGTGGTGCGCGGATTCCGCAGGCGGTTATGCGCGTAGAGCATGTGGTGCATCGTGCTGCGGCCATCGGGCGCGCTGCTGCCCCAGAGCGAGCCCTCGCTGTGGTTCGGCGGCGTCTGGCTTGGGTTTGTGTAGTCGAGACCCTCGGCGGCTATGCTGTATGAAATGGTCGCGCGTCCCGTGTGCGTGACGGTGAGATTTTCGTCCGTCGCCCATGATGCCGAGCAGTGATCGATCACGATGTCATCGAGGTCGGAAAAGCGCCGGACGGACTTCCCGCGCTCGGCCTTTTTCTTTGCCTTCTTGTCGAATGCCGCCCGCGATTGCCCCCTCGGTGCCGCGCGCTCATCGCTCTTCGTCGGCTTCACCTCGATGGCGTCGCCCTGCGTGCCTTCGGTCACGAATCCGCGGCGCGAGCGGATGTGGCGCAAGATGATGTTGTTTGCAGCGATTTGGATGACGCCGCCTTTCACGCAGATGCCTTCGCCGGGCGCGGTCTGTCCTGCGATGGTGATGTTTGGCTGCGCGATTTCGATGGTCCCGCCCTTGCCGTCCTTCTTCGTCTTGCCCGATTTCCCGACGTTCAGATCGATGATTCCCGACACATTGAAAACCACGATGCGATTCGGCTGACTCACCGCGTCTGCGAACGAGCCCGGTCCGCTCGCGTTCAGATTCGTGACGTGGACGACAGCGCCGCCACGTCCTCCGGATGCATTCGCGCCCGCGCCCTCCGCGCCTGGGAATGCGAATGGCGGCGTGGCATTCGCATCAGCGGTGACGAACAGCAACAGTGCTGCCGTGGCGATCGTGGAGTATGCGCACATGAATGTTTTCTATGTTCGGCAAAGGGGAATGGCGGAACCCGGCCATTTCGGGACATCCGATGCGGTGGTGGCTTCCGGCGGGCTGTGCAAATGACAGGACGGAGTGCTGATGGGAACGTCATGCAGGTGAGCGATTCGCGTTGGATTGTCGCTCACCGTGCGTACTGTCCGCGACATGAAAAGAACCACTGGCGTGTTTTTGGCACTGGCACTTCCGATGTGCCTCGGGAGCTGTGATCGAACTGAGGTGACCTCGTCTGAATCCTCACCTGGTGGAACTCCCCGCAGTGCGCAGCCAAACGTGGGATTGACGCCACCTGTCGCATTGCCGGACGGTGTGCTCGGAGCCGGGCCGCAGACGGGGCTGACTGCGGAGGACAACGCGAAATTCGAGGCATGGTGCAAGAAATACAATCTGGATCCGACGGATCCCGGGATGCTCGAAGCGGATCCAGATCGCGATGGCTTCAGCAACCGCGAGGAGTATATCGCCGGGACAAATCCGCTCGATTCGAATTCGGTGCCGGGAATGCTCGAAGGCATCGTGATGAAGGAGATGAAGGAGGTGAGGGTGCCTGTCCTCCTGCGCGAAGTGAAGGATGGGAAGGCGCGCGTGGAGCGACTGGACACACATGCCATGGAGGAGTGGGCGCAGGGCACGGTGGTGAATGGACTCCCATACCGCGTGACTGCGGTGAAGCATGAGGTGAAGGCGGACAAACACGGTGTTTTTTCGGACGTTTCGCAGATGACGATGGAAAATTCGGACACGAAGGAAACGGTGACGCTCATCCGCGATCTGCCGGCGAGGAGCAGCGAGACGCACGCAATCCTCGTGGGGCCGGGCGGTGCCGAGCAAAAGATCCACGTGGATGAGATCATCGAGATTCCCGGACAGAAAGACAAAAAATTCAAGGTCCTGGAACTCCGGCCTGAGCAGGTGGTGATCGAGGAAATGGGATCGCGCCGTCCGCTCACAATTCCAAAGCGCTGAGGCCTGCGGACATTTTCCAGGACGCCTGCAGGATGAAGATATTCCGCCAACTCGTGATTGCCGCGCTGTGCGCTTCCGCTTCGCCAGGGGCGGAAAAGACAACGACTGCCGACTGGCCGCGCATTCTCGGTCCGGCGAATAATTCCACGACGACGGAGTCCGGGCTGCTGCGAAAATTTCCGCCGGAGGGCCTGCGTCCGATGTGGGAGATGCCGCTGAGCAGCGGGATGGGCGGACCTGCGATTTCCGGCGGACGCATCGTGGTCTTTCATCGGCCTGACCAAAAGGAGACGGTGGAATGCCGTGATGCCGTGACGGGAAAGCCGCAGTGGAAATTTGCGTACGAAGCGCCGTATCAGCCGCGCTACGGCGGTGGCACCGGGCCGCGGACGAGCCCCGTGATTGCGGATGGGCGCGTGTTTGTTTTTGGAGTGACGGGACGGCTGCACTGCCTCGATCTCGCGAGCGGAAAGGCGCTCTGGGACCACGATTGTGCGCGTGAGTTTTCGATGCGGCCTGCGTTTTTCGGCTTCGGCTCCACGCCGCTGGTGATGGGCAAACGCGTCATCGTGCAACTCGGCGGTGTGCGCGACGGGAAGCCCGTGAACTCGGTGGCATTCGATGTGGCGACGGGGAAATTTCTCTGGGCCGCCGAGCACGCGTGGGGTGCGAGCTATGCGTCTTCGGTGCCCGCAAATCTTCACGGCCGCGAGTGCGTGCTGATTTTTGCCGGAGGCATGAGCCGCCCGGCGACGGGCGGGTTGCTCGTCGTGGATGCGGCAGATGGCAGGGTGCTCGCCTCAATGTCGCATCGCGCGGAAATCACGGAGTCGGTGAATGTGTCCTCGCCGGTGATCGCGTCGGCGGAGGAGGGAAAGGCTGCGCGGATTTTTGTCTCCGAGAGCTACACGGTGGGCGGGCTGTGCGTGGAGATCGCGAAGGATTTTGCGGCGGTGAAGGCGTGGCGTGCGCCAAATTTTGGGATGTACTGGATGACGCCGCTCGTGCGTGAGGGATGCCTCTTCGGTTTCGCCGGGCAGAGCGAGCAGCTTGCGGAACTCGTGTGCCACGACATCGCGAGCGGACGTGAGCTGTGGCGAGATGATCTCGGGCACACATTTGGCCGGGCAAATTTGCTCGCGACGGCCGATGGTGTGCTGTGCCTCGGCGAATTCGGAGAGCTTGCATGGCTTGATCTCACGCCGAAGGGCGTGAAGGTGATCGCGCGCACGAAGCTGTTCGACGCCCCGGAAACATGGACGCCGCCGGCGCTGAGCCACGGGCTGCTCTACGTGCAGCAAAATGAACCCGATCGCGAGGGCCGGAAGCCGCGGCTGATCTGCTACGATCTGCGCGCGAAATGAACATCGTGCTGCTGACTCCCGGCACCGGGAGCTACCACTGCGGAGTGTGCATGCGCGACAATGCGCTGGCGAAGGAACTGCACCGCCAGGGACATCGGGCGCTGCTGCTGCCGATGTATCTGCCGCTCACGCTCGACGAGGATGCCGCGAGTCCTGGAACCCCGATTTTTTTCGGCGGGCTGAGCACGTATCTGCGCGAGAAATTCCCGCTGCTGCGCAGGATGCCGCGCTGGCTGGATCGGCTGCTCAGTGCGCGATGGATTTTGAAGATCCTCGCAGGTCACGCGGGCGGAAAGACAGGCGGGCCGGAGGTCGCGGAGATGACGCTCTCGATGCTGCGCGGCGAACATGGAAATCAGGCGGGCGAATTGCGCGAACTCATCGTGTGGCTGAAGGCGGCGTTCGACGGCGCACCGCCGGATGCGGTGTGGCTCTCGACGGCTCTCCAAGCGGGACTCGCACGCTCGCTGCGCGAGGAGCTGAACGTTCCGATCGTCGGTTTTTTGCAGGGCGAGGATACGTTTCTCGACGGGCTCGGATCGCGCGCGGAGGAAGTCTGGTCGCTGCTCTCGGAGCGCATGAAGGATGCGAATGTGTGGGTTGCGCCGAGCCGCTATTTTGCGGAGCTGATGGCCGCGCGGCTGCGTTGGAGCGCGGCGGAAATGGAGCGGGGGATGCGGGTGATGCCGAATGGAATTGCGCTGGAGGATTTCGAGGGCGAGCCCGAGGCGCCGCGCAGTCCGGTGACGATCGGCTATCTCGCGCGGTTCGTGCCGGGGAAGGGAATCGGCGTGCTGGTGGATGCATTCATCATTTTGAAAAAGCGAAACACAATCACGGGATTGCGGCTTCGCTGCGCGGGCTCGATGACCGATGGCGATGCGCGCTACGTGGAGACGCTGAAGGCGAAGCTCGCCGTCGCGGGATGCGCGGGCGACGTGGAATTTCTGCCGAATGTGTCGCGGGAGGAGAAGGTGCGCTTCCTGCGCAGCCTCGATGTCTTCAGCGTGCCGGCGGTGGCGAGCGAGGCATTCGGGCTCTACGTGATTGAGGCGCTTGCCGCCGGTGTGCCAGTCGTGCAGCCACGCGCGTGGGCGTTCCCGGAGATCGTCACGGAAACATGCGGCGTGCTTTTTGAACCTGGCACAAACGCAGAGAGTGCCGCGGTCGCGCTGGCGGATGCGCTGGGAAAAATTCTCGGCGAACCTGCGCGACTGCGTGCGCTCGGCGCTGGGGCGAAGGAGGTCGCGCAGGAAAAATTTTCGCTGCGTGCGATGGCGGCGTCTTTTGTGAGGCTTGCGGAGTCGGTCGGCGCGAGGCCCGCGGAGAAAATCTAGGCCAGCGCGAGGAGCGCGAGCATGCGGCCGGTCTGTCCCTTTTCGCGACGGTAGCTGTAGTAGCGTTCCTCGTCGGCAGCGGTGCAGCGCGCGCAGTCATGCACGTTGGTGAGGCCCGCTTCCCGGCATTGGCGGATGATGTCGGCGGAGAAATCCACCTCGTAATTTGGGGGACGGATGCAGGGGCCGAGCTGCGCGGTGATGTCCGAACGCACGCAGCCGAATTCTTTCACCATCGCCTGGATCGCGGCGGCGGTGATGCCGAGTTCCGTGCCTTTTCTCCCGCTATGAATGCAGCCGATCGCGCGGCGGACGGGATCCACCAGCCAGACAGGGCCGCAGTCGGCGACGTAGATGCCGAGGCAGACGGCAGGATCGTCGGTGATGAGCGCGTCCACATTTGCAACGGGTGCGGTGTCGCTGGCGTTCACGCTCGCGACGGCTGCTCCGTGGACTTGCTCTGCGGTGATGAAACGGCGGCTGCCTGCGCCGATGTTCGTGCGGATTTCCGCGTGATGATGCGAGAGCCGTGTGAGTGCGGCGGTGCGGTCAATTTTCACATCAAGTCCCGGCACGCGTCCGGTGAATGCGTGCAGGACGGGCAGTGCCGAGAGCGCGGGGAACGTCTCGAAGGGGCAGGCGGTCATGGCTGCCTACTCGGATTGGATGAGCGGCGCGCGGGGCGTCTGAAAAATGTCGCTGGGAATGACGAATTTCGTCTGCGGGAGTGTCTGATCGCTGATGACTTCTGCCCCGGTGGCGCGGTCGTATTCGGCGAGTGCGACATTGTAGTCGGCGAGCGCCTGTTTTTGCGTGCTGCGAGCGGTGGTGAGGGCGACCTGCGCGTTGAGCACATCAAGCTGGGTGCCGGCGCCGGCGTTGAGGCGTTCCTTGGCGAGGCGGAGGGCTTCGTTCGCTTGCTCGACGACTTTCGTCTGACTGTCAATGACCTCGCGCGCGACTTTCGCCTGCGCGTAGGCCTGCTGGACTTCGAGTTCGACCTGATGGGTGGAATCCGTAAGGCCGACCTTTGCCGAGGCGAGGCTGGCCCTGGCCTGCATGACCTGTCCCTTCGCCTGGAATCCGTCGAAGATCGCCCATGCTCCGTTCACGCCGAGGTACCAGCCGTTCGTGGCTTTCGAGAGGTCGGTGGAGCTGCGCGAATTCACAAATTCATATCCCACGTCTGCGTTGAGCGTCGGCTTGTAACCGGCTTTGGCGACGGTGATCTGCTGCTCGCCACTCGCGACGGTGTTGGTCTGGGCTTTGAGAATTGCGCGATCTTTCCGTGCGGCATCGAGGGCGCGCGCAAGGTTCACTTTACGCGGAATGATGCGCAGGGTTCCGCTCGCGTCCGGCTCGTCGTTCGTGTCGAATCCGAGAGTCTTCGCGAGTTGGAGACGGCTGATGTGGAAGTTGTTTTTCGCGCGGATGAGATTGGGCCGGGCATTGGCGAGCGCGACCTCGGCCTGCAGGATGTTGAAGCGCGGAATGGTGCCGGCGTCGAAGCGGTTTTGCTGGTCCTTGAGCTGATCGGTCAGCAGCACGATGCTTTCCTCGGCAACCGTGATGAGTTCGCGGTTCAGCAGCACGGCGTAAAACTGCGTGCGAACTTTTGCGACGATCGTGTTCACGGTTTCGCGGAGCATCTGGAGGCTTGTGTCCTGCGTGAGTTCGGCGATTTTCACCGCGGCCTTCACTTTTCCGCCGGAGTAGAGGATCTGCTGGACCTGAAATGCGATGCGCCATGACTTGTCCTGCGCGCCGGACGCGACCGTGCTGGAACCGGCGAACCCGTTTGAGCCCGAACTCGCACTGCCGCTCCCGACGAGTTCCGGCGCGTACTGGTTGTAGCTGCCGGCGGCCTGCAGATTTGGCAGGGCCTGCGCGCGGATTTCAATTACCTGGCCGCGGGTGCGTTCGATCTCGTGGACGGCCTTGAGGATGTCCGGATTTTGCTTCAGCGCGATGGAAAGGGCGGCTTCCAGCGTAAGGCTGCGGTGCCTTTCGACGGCTGCGGTTTGGGTGGCCGACGGTTTCTCCTTTGCGGTGGAACCGGTGGTCGAGATGCCCAGCAGCGCCGAGGCGAAAATGATCGCCCGAGGTGTCACGATCACTTGTTGCAGTGGGGGAAGATTTTCTCGTAGATGCGGACCCACGTCGCGCGCTCTGTATCGTCGAGATGTTCCATGAGGCGGAGGAGATTCTGAATCATGTCCTGCCGGATTTCCTGCACCATCGCGTGGCCCTGGGCGGTGATGACGACCATGACCTTGCGGCGATCTTTCGGTCCCTGCTTGCGGGTGATGAGGCTGAGCTTCTCGAGGCGATCCACGAGGCCGGTGGCGGCTGCGGTGGTGTGCTTCATGCGGCGGGCGACCTCGGTCATCGTGAGCGGCTCCTCTTCCTGGGCGAGAAAGCTCAGCAGGAGAAACTGTGGGAACGAGAGTCTCCCTCGGACGAGTTCCTTGGAGAGGTTGAGAACGAAGGAACGTTGGAGGACGATAAAAATATCGGCGAGGCGTTCAGCGGAGGCTTTCAGGTCTTGGCGGTGGTCGTGCATGTGAATGGGAATATTAAGGCCGTAAATGTTATGGTGGAACCAGTCTTCGTCAAATGACATTTATCCGTCAATTCAGGCACGGTGGCTGCTCTTTAAAATGGCGTAATTTCCCAACAATATGCAACGATACACCGACCAACCGACCGCAGTGGGGGTTTTGGATTCCATCCCCGAACCCGTCGTCCCAGGAACAGCGGGGACCGTCCTCCTTTTGGAAGATGATCCGCAGTTCAAGGAGATCATGAATGAATTCCTGCACTCCCACGGCTTCAAGGTCGTGAGCGTGCAGAACGGCGTCGAAGGCGTCCATGAGGTCCTCGCAAAGGATTTCGAGATCATCCTTTGCGACATGATGATGCCCACTCTTCCTGGGGACATGTTCTTTCGCGCCGTTGAGCGGATGCGTCCGCATCTCTGCAACCGTTTCATTTTCATGACCGGGCATCGCGGCAATGGGAAGGTGTCCGATTTCATCCGCGCGGTGAACGGGACCATCCTTTCCAAGCCGTTCCACGTGGAGGATCTGCTGGAGATGATCGCGTTTGTGCAAGTGCGTAGCGCGGTGAATTGAAGCGTTTTCGGAGAAACGCGGAGTCAGACCTTTGTGTGCCATGTCTGTGCGGGGCGCGGGAGGTCGGAAAGCGCAGGACCGGATTGATTTCAGGGGATCAGCGGTGCGGGCGCTCCGGCGAGAATGGCGGCAGTGGCTCAGTCTGGCAGTATGATGAGAACGAAAAAGCGGTAACCCGGAAATCCATGAGGGCCTGCCCTACTTTTCAATTGGTCCACGGTCGGAATGGCGTGACTTTTCCAAAATCGGAGCGACTCATGCGACCCAGGCAAAAGTGCCTGAATGAATCTTATGTTAAGACGGCTCTTCAAGAAACTGTTCGTCCCGCCGATGGTGATCCTCGCGGCGACGTTCATGTTTTTCGAGGAGTGGCTGTGGGACCATCTCACCACATTCATGGCGTGGGTGGCACGCGCCCGCGTGTTCCGCTGGCTGGAGGCAAGACTTTCCACGCTCCCGCCTTACGGGGCGATGGCTGTGTTCCTCGTGCCCGGCGTGATGCTCCTGCCGGTGAAGATTGCCGCGCTTTACCTCATGACGCGCGGACACGCTGGTGCGGGGCTCGCCATCATCATCGCGGCGAAGGTCGTTGGCACCGCGATCGTGGCACGCATTTTCACGGTATGCCGCCCCTCTTTACTCACGGTCCGGTGGTTTCGTCGCCTCTACGAATGGATCGCGCGGGTGAAGAAGCGGCTCTACTCGGCAATCAAGGCGATGCCCGCTTGGGCCACGGCTGTGCGCTGGAAGAACGCAATCAAGGCGCGGGTCTTCCGGGGGGGCTCTATTTCCCGGCAGTGGAAGGCGATCGGGCAGCTTCTGCGCAGGAAGTTCTTGAGAAAAAGCTAACGCTCCGGAGCGCATCCTCGGGCACCGGAGGAGATTCCGCCTAAATCGGGCGGAAGTTAGAATCAAAGTTGAATACAAAGGAAGGGGTTGGGTGGGAGACTTCGCGACGACGAGATCTGGCCCGCTACGCGGAAGGGTTTGCGGGCGTGGCAAGCCTCGGAAGTGGGGCGCATAACAAGCTTTACATCGCCGTGAGACTTCTGCTGAATATGGAAAATGTCGGGTTCCGCCCAATGTCCATTCAAACGCGGGCGGACTCGTCTGGAAATTTGCAGAAGCTGACAAGAAAGGAACACCCAATGCCTAAGTTTGAGACTGTACCCCGTTATTTGCGACTTGCCCTGGTTGGGTTGTTTGCCGGCGTTCTCAGTGTGACGT
>JBDSAR010000694.1:0-3746 GCA_039922035.1 Chthoniobacteraceae bacterium | reverse complement strand
CCGTGCGGAGTCCGAGAATGTCATCGGCCCGCTGCCTCACCGCGCGGAAGCGCTCGGCATTTGCAGGCAGCTTGATGTCCTCGTCGTAGGTCGGGATCATCTCCTTCATCCGCGCGTGGCCCTCGGGACTGGAGAGCAGATTTGGGAAGCACTTCTTGATCACTTCGAGCACGATGTTCACCGAGACCGAGGCTCCGGGCGACGCGCCGAGCAGCGCGGAAATGGTGCGCGCCGCATCAGTGATGACTTCGGTGCCGTAGTGGACGATGCCGGCTTCGCCGTCGGTCTTCTTGATCGCCTGAACGCGGATGCCCGCGTCGATCAATTTCCAATCCTTCGCCTGCGCCGCCGGATAGAAAACGTGCAGAACGTCCATGCGCGCCTTCATGCTCTGCGTGCCCTGCTGCACGAGGTAGCGGACGAGATCGAGGTTGTGGATGCCGATCTTGATGAGCGTAAAAATATTGTCCGGACGGACCGAAAACGGCAGGTCGGTGATGCTGCCCTTCTTGTGGAGAAACTTCGTCGTCCACGCCGCGAACGGGCCGAAGAGCAGTGTCTTCTTTCCGTCGAGAATCCGCGTATCGAGATGCGGCACCGCCATCGTCGGCGCGGCATCGAGCGCCTGTCCGTACACTTTCGCCTGATGCTTCGCGACGATCTCCGGATTGTCGCAGACGAGCCATTGCCCGCCGATCGGAAATCCGCCAAGCCCCTTCGCCTCCGGGATGCCGGACTTTTGCAGCAGCGGCAGACTGCCCCCGCCCGCTCCGACGAAGACAAACTTCGTGCGATCCACCCGCACCGTGCCGGTCGCCAATTCCTTCGCGCTCACTTCCCAGCCCGTGCTGATCTTTTTCAGGCCGACCACGCGATGCCCCGGCGCAATGCCGCAGCCCTCCTGCTGCCCGAGCCAGCGCAGCAGCTTGCGCGAAATCTCGCCGAAGTTCACATCCGTGCCTGCGTCCATTTTCGTCGCGGCAATCGGCACGTCGCCGCGGCCTTCGAGCAGCAGCGGAGCCCAGCCCGCGATCTTCGCGCGGTCCGTCGTGTATTCCATCTCGCGGAAAAAGTGATGAGCCGACATGCCCGCCGCTCTCGCCTTCAAAAAGTCCACCTGCTCCGCGCCATGAACGAAGCTGATGTGCTGCACCGGATTGATGAACTCCGTCGGCTTGTCCGCCATGCCGCTCGCGACCGCATAGCTCCAGAACTGCTTCGAGTGCTCGAACTGCTCGAAGATCTCGATGACCTTGTTCACGTTCACCGAACCATCCGCCTCGCGCTTCGGCGTGTAGCTCAGCTCACAGATCCCCGCGTGTCCGGTGCCCGCATTGTTCCAGCCATCCGAGCTTTCCTGCGCGAGCCCGTCGGTCACTTCATAGAGCTGGATGCGAAGACGCGGATCAAGGCGCTTGAGCAGCGTCCCCAGATTGGAAGACATGATCCCGCTGCCGATGAGGACGACGTCGGGGTTTTCGATGTGTGTGGCGGTGGTCATATGTTGTGATCAGCGGATTGATTGAAAGTGGCAGGTGCCGGGGCCGATCGCGAGCACCCCGCGATTATATTCGCGGCGACGGAATCTCATCCGGTCGCCCTCTCCCGGCGGCGCTTCGTCAGAAACTGAACCCGTCGATGTTGTCCTTGTTGAAAGTGAACGGCTTGCCGAGGAGGATGTTGTCGCCTTGGATTTGAAATTCGCCGAGCGCTCCCGCTTTGAACGTCTTGTCGCCCGCCTTGAGTTTCCCTGTCGCGAACGCGTGCGCGGCGCGGATGGTGAGCGCGCCGAGGTCGGTCGTCTTCCAGAGGATCACGCTCTGCGTCACGCCTTCGTGCACATACTTCTTGTTCTCGCTCGGAAGACCGAGGCCGATGACTTTCACTGCGCCGGTCTTGCCGGCCTGCTTCACGGCCTCAGCGGCTCCGGGGACTGCGGGCGAGCAGATGGCCATGATGAGTTTCAGATTCGGATTCGCGCTGAGCAGCGTCGTGGCTTCGGCCTGCGCCTTGTCCTTCAGGTCGTCGCACGGACGCAGCGCGACCATTTTCATCTTCGGATATTTCGACGCGCGGCGTGCTTCGATGTGCTTCTGCCACTCGTTCATGTTCGCCGCCGTGAGGCTCGCGGTGATTATCGCGAACTCACCGTCTTCCGCGCACAGCCGCGCGGCCTCATCCATCAGCCCGTAGCCGATGCCCTCGGGCGTGGCCTGGTTCACGAAGAACGAGCGCGCATCGGTCGCCGCATCGGAATCATACGTCACGACTTTGATGCCCTTCTGCTGCGCCTTGCGGAGCGCGGTGGAGATGCCGTCCTTGTTTTCGCAAGCGACCGCGATCACGTCCACGCCGAGCGTGATCCAGTTCTCGATGATTTCGTTCTGCTTCGCGGGGTCTGGCGTCGTCGGGCCGTCGAAGATGAGTTCCACGCCGAGTTCCTTCGCCGCGGCCTCCGCGCCTTCCTTGCACGAGACAAAGTAGGCGTTGCCCTTTGATTTCGGCATGAGCGCGATGGTGACTTTCTTGCCGCCATCGGAGCCGCCGGTGGAAGCGGATTTGTCGCAGCCCGCGAGCAGGGCCATCACGAAGACGGTGAGGAGTGAGACGATGTATTTCATGTCAGTTTGGGTTGGATTGGTTGTGGTGGGGATGGTCGGTGTGTGCGCCGCGAGGCGAGAAATTTTGGCAGCAGTCCGCCCGCGAGAGCGAGCAGGAGCAGCGCGCCGGTGAGCATGCCGGAAAGTTCGCTGGCGATGTTCATGAGGCCGGGCACGCGCGTGAGGCCGTTGCTCACGACCGCCACCGCCGCGACGCCAAGCAGCGTCCCATGCACCGATCCCACCCCGCCGAAGATGCTCGTGCCGCCGAGCACGACTGCGGTGATCGCGAAAAGTTCATATCCGGTTCCCGCATCCGCCTTCGCCGTGCCGAAGCGTGCGGTGTAAGTCAGTGCCGCAATTCCCGCGACCACGCCCGCGAGCACATAGCCCATCGCGAGCCGTCGCTGCACCGGCAGCCCCGCGTAGCGTGCGCCCTCGGGTGCAAATCCGATCGCGCGGAACGAACGACCGAACGTCGTGCGATGCACGAGCAGCCACACGCCAATCGCAGCCGCGATGAGAATCCACGCCTGAGTCGGCACACCGCCAAGCCGGCCGGTGCCGAGGAAAAGGAACGACTGCGGGAAATTCGTGAATGCATCCACGCCCTGCGTGATCGCCTCGGCGAGTCCGCGGAAGAGCGAGAACGTCCCGAGCGTGACGATGAGCGGTGGCAATCCGAGCCGCGTGATGAGCAGCGCATTGAACCCGCCGCACAGTCCGCCGATGCCGAGCGTGCAGACTCCCGCAAGCCAAGGATCGAGTCCCGCGTCGCGCCACAGTTTTCCGAAGAGCACCGCGCACAGCCCGAGGATCGAGCCGACCGAAAGATCGATGCCGGCGGTGAGAATGATCGGCGTCATCACCAGCGCGAGCAGCCCGATCTCGACCGAGTGCCGGACGATATTCGTCACATTGTCCGCTGTGCCGAAGCGCCGACCGAAGGCATTGAAGTAAATCACCTCCGCGATCAGCAGCAGCACGAGGATCGTCTCGTGGCGGAGCAGCAGCGCTTTGAATCCGTGTTTGTCCGAGTTCATCAGACGTTTCCTCCTTTGCGGCTGCGCAGCCCGTCGGCCACTACGGCCAGCAGGATGATTGCGCCTTGAATCGCCTTCTCCCAATACGGCTTCACGCCGACGT
>JBDSAR010000693.1:0-15787 GCA_039922035.1 Chthoniobacteraceae bacterium | reverse complement strand
CCCCGCTGCCCTCCGTCGCGGCGAACCAGACCAACACACTCATCGTCGGACTGAACGATCAGACGACTCAGTTCGATGGGATTTTCCAGGACGGATACGTCATCCAGCCGGGTATCGCGCCGGTGGGGCGCTTCGGTTTTGTCGCGGTGGACAAAGTGGGCGCGGGCGTGCTCACGCTCACGGGGACCAACACGAACACGGGCACTGTGACCGTGGACGGTGGCCGCATCGATCTGAACAACGCGACGGGCAACGCGCTCTCGACGAACGTCATCATCAACCCCGGCGGCACCGTGAAACTGCTCGCCAGCAATCAGGTCGCCGACGCGAACACCGTGACGACCTCGGGCGGCGCTTTCGATCTGAACGGCAAAAACGAGAACGTCGGCGTGTCGCTCACGGGCGGCTCGATCCTCGACGGTGTGGGCGGCGGCGCGCTGAGCAGCAACAGTGCGTTTGACCTTCAGTCCGGCACCGTCTCGGCGAAGCTCTCGGGCACTTCCGGCCTGAACAAGACGACCGGCGGAACCGTCACGCTCGGTGGCGCGCAGGTGCACAGTTTTTCCGGAGCGACGAACGTGAGCGCAGGCACACTCGTGATTGCCAGCGGCGCGAGCGTGAGCCTCAGCACCGCCGTGAATCTCACGGGCACGGGCAGGCTTTTCGTGAATGGATCCACGGCGGCGATTGTCCCGGTCAGCGTGGGCGGTGCCGCGACACTCGGCGGCACCGGCACGGTGAATGGGACGGTCACCGTGGCTTCCGCCGGCATCATCGAAGCCGGCCAGTCGGGAAGCGGCAGCCTCACGGTGGACACGATCAGTTTCGGCGGGCCAGCCACGGTCAACCTTTTCAACCTCAACACGGTCACCGCCTCGATCCTCAACGTCGCGACCGCCCTCACCACCACGGCAGGTGCGGGCAATGTCGTCACGATCAACCTCACCAATTCCGGTTCCCTCGACGGCACCACGAATTACACGGCCAATGGCTACAAGCTGATTGATGTCCCCGCGACGTTCGCCTTTGGCGCGAACACCAACTTCGCCCTCGGCACCGTGACCGGACTGGGCGGACGCTCCACGGCCACCCTGAGCTTCGTGAACAATGACGCGCTCTACATGACGGTCGCGATCGTGAATCCCGTCTGGTCCGGCGCGCAGAGCAGCGAGTGGAGCACGAACCTCATCGCGGGATCGAAAAACTGGTACCTGCCGCCATCACTGGCCGCCACGACGGACTACATTGACCTGCCGAACCCGGACACCGTGATCTTCAACGACACCGCGACCGGCTCGACCACGGTGGATATTTCCCTCGCGAATGTGAGCCCCAACGGCGTCACGTTTGATTTCGGGATCACGCTGGCGAACTACACGCTGCAGGGCAGCAAATCGATCATCGGCACGACAAACTTCGTGAAGAGCGGGACGGGCACGCTGACGATCAACAACGCGAATTCCTTCACGGGCGGCGTGGTGATCAATGGCGGCATCGTGAAGCTCGGGAACTCGGGTGCGCTCGGCACGTCCAACACGCTCACTTTCGGCGCTGCCGCTGCGGCGGGCACGAAGCTGCAGCTCTTCGGCAAAGATGCGACCTTCACCGGTCTCTCCACGAATGTGGTGCCCGGCTCGCCGGTGATCGAGAATGGCGACACCGTCACAGATTCGTTGCTCACCGTGAATCTCGCCTCGGGCACGAACACCTTTGCCGGCTTGCTCCAGAACGGCGCGACGAAAAAGCTCGGCCTCACCAAGCAGGGCGGAGGCACACTCATCCTCACGGGCGGCAACACCGCGGACGGCGGCAACACCGTCAGCGTCGGCACACTCCAGGTCGGCAATGGCGGCACTGCCGGTCTGCTGGCCGGCGACACGAACGTCGCCGGTTCCGCAGTCCTCGACTTCAACCGCTCCGATGCGTCCACTTACGCGGGCGGCGTCACCGGTGCGGGCATGGTTTCCGCCGAGGGCGGCGGCACTCTTTCGATCACCGGGGATGTGGCGCATTCCGGCGGCACGACGATCGCCGCATTCACGACGCTGCAAATCGGCAACGGCGGCGCTACCGGCGATCTCAGCAGTGCGGGAAATATCACGGACAACGGCACGCTCGCATTCAACCGCACAGGCAGTTCGACCGTTCAGGCACCGATCAACGGCACCGGCAATGTCCTCGTCGGCGACGGGGTGATCGCGGGAACGCTGATCCTCACCGGCAACAACGGCTATCTCGGCACCACCATCATCAATGCGAACGCGACGCTCCAAGTCGGCAACGGGGCCGCCAGCGGCAGCCTCGGCGCTGCAGCGAGCATCACCGACAACGGCACCTTTGCCTACGGCCGCTCCGATGCGCAGACCTACGCGACGGTTTTCAACGGCACCGGCGCCATTCGCATTTTGAGCGGGACGCTCACGCTCTCCGGCAACAATAATGCAAGCTACTCCGGCGGCACGACGATTGACGTCGGCGCGGCGCTGATCGTCGGCAACGTGGCAGGCACGGCGGGAGCGGTCCCCGGATTCAATGCGATTGGAACCGGCAATATCCTGGACAACGGCTCGCTGACGTTCCGCCGCACGGGCGCGAATACGTGGGACAACCAGATCACCGGCACCGGCAGCCTGAGCCTGACGGCGGGCACATGGACCTTCACGGCGAACAACCCTTACAACGGCTCCACCACGATGTCGCCGGGTGTCACGCTGACGGTCGGCACGGGTGGCACCACGGGCTCCTTTGGCAATGGCGCGGTGACGAATCCGACCGGGCTGACCTTCAATCGCTCGAACGCTTACGCACTCACCGCGACGAACATCGTGTCGGGGGCAGGCTCCGTTACGCTGGCCAGCAGCGGCGCGGTGGTCGCGGCGGCAGACGGCCAGTTCGGCGTCACCGGCGCTCTGATCATCGGCGCTGCGGCGGGCGCGTCACCGGTCGGGAATTTGGATCTGACCAATGGCAATTCGTCATTCGGAGCGCTGAACGTGCTGACCAACAACGCGGGCAACACGATCACCGTCGGCCCAGGCAAGATCCTGACCAACACGGGGAATGTGACGATTGGCTACGCGACTCCGCTCGTCGGCAACTCGCTCGCCAAACTGACGATCACCGGCGGGGGCACTTATAATGTGACGACCGCGGCGGCCGGCGTCTTCCAAGTCGGCGGGGGCACGAGCGCCACTCTCTCCGAAACTTCCACGCTCGATCTCACAGGCCTGACCGCCACGACGATCAATGTGAGCGCCACGGGAACGGTTCGGGTGGCCCAGCCCACCGGGACCAACCTCGCGGGGAATCAGTCTTCGCTGCTGCTCCCCACACCCGTCGCCGCCATCACCCCCACCACACCCGTCACCACCATCACTGCGGCGAACCTGAACATCGGCGACAATGGTGGAAACAATGGCTCCGCGGGGCAGGTCAATTCGATGACGCTGGGCACCGGACTCACGACGCTGAATGTGAACACCGTCAACGTCGGCACGGGGGCTCGCGACATCGGTCAGCTCAGCTTCGCCGCCGGCAACGGCACGCTCATCCTTCGCGGGGCGGCTGGCGGCGCAACCCGGGCGACCGCGCTGAACATTGCCACCGGCGGCGCAACCACAGGCGTCGCCGCCCCCGGGAACACCTTTGCGGATTTCACGGGCCACAGCGCGGACTTGCTCGTCACCACTCTGGCCGTCGGCAACATGGCCCGCGTCAATAATCTCACCTCCGTCTTCAGCTTTGATACCGGCACGCTCGATGCGACCAATGTGAATGTGGGCTTCCGCACCGGCACGGTGACGACCGCGACGAACCTCACGGACATCGTGAACATCGGCGGCGGCAATGTCACCTTTGGCAACGCCGGCGGAACCGGGACGGGCGTGGACATCGGCAACAGCACCTACAATCAGGCAGGGGTCGCCACCACGGTCGGCACGCTAAACATCAGCGCCGGCTCCGTGACGATCCATAACAGCACGACCCTCGCCGCAGCGCTGAGACTGGGCACGAATTCCGCGACTGGCAGTGGCACGGTGACTGCGACCATGAACGTGACTGGCGGCACGGTGACATTTGGCGGTGACATCATCAGGAACCCCACGCTCAACACGGGCACGACCAGCACCGTGACCTTGAACGGGACGACCGCCGTCCTGGACATGGGCGGCCACAGCATCGGCACATCCGGCGCACCAGTTGCCTTCTCCGTCCAGCAAGGCACCCTCCAGAACCTCAGCGAATTCAACGGCGGCGCAAATCTCGTGAAGACGACCGCTGGCACGCTGACCCTCACCGGCAGCAACAGCTACACCGGTGCGACAAACATCAACGCGGGCACGGTGAACATTGATACGCTGGCCCCGCTTGGCGCTGCCCAGTCGCTCGGGAAAAACATCGGCCTCAATGCGGTCACCCTCGGCACCGGCACGTCGTCGGGAAAACTGAACTACACGGGCCTGGCAGGCACGCTGGACAAGAACATCACCGCGCTGGGCAACGGCACCGACACGGTCCAGAACAGCGGCACGGGACTGCTCACGCTCTCCGGCACACTCACCAAGAACGGGACGACCCTCACGCTCAACGGCGGCGCGAATGGAATCGCCGTGACCGGCCAGATCGTCGGTGCTGCGGCAAACTCCGACCTGACCGTCACCAACGGCACCACCACGCTGAGCAACGACAACACTTACAAAGGCGCGACCACGGTGACATCCACGGGCACGCTGGCGCTGGCCACCGGCGGCAGCCTGAGCGGGACCACCGGCGTCACCGTAAGCGCCGGCGGCGCAGTGCTGCTGAACAACAACGCGAACAACCTCGTGAACGCCACCACCCCGGCACCGCTCACCGTCGCCGGCGGCACGGTGGCGCTCGGCTCCACGGTCTCCGCGGACAACATGAAGATCCAGACTTTTGCCACCCTCACGGTGAGCGGTGCCGCGACGCTCGACATGGGCGTCGGCGCACGGGGCAATGCGCTCGTCTTTGCGCAAAATGCCACATTCACCAGTGGCACGCTGCAAGTCTGGAATTGGACGCAGGGCGCTTACACGATCGGTCTGAACGATGCCGGGGCACTGAATGACACCCAGGATCGATTCCTCTTCAACGGCACCGGCAGCGGCTTCACCGCCGACCAGCTCGCGAACATCCAGTTCTTCTCGGACGGCGGCATCAACCCGGTCGGATTCGGCGCCGCCGAGGTCACCTTCACCGGCGGCCAGCTTGAGATCGTGCCGGTGCCGGAGCCCGCGACGGCCGCGCTCCTCGGCACCGTCGCGCTGTGCGCGCTCCTGGGCTGCCGCGCGCGCCGTCGCTTTCCGCATTCCCGCGAGGTGCAATAGAGCGGTTGAATGAAGGGGACTGCGGAAAATCTCCGCCGCGAGCCTTCCGGCGGCCCTGCAAATCCATGAAGAACGGCTGCGACATTTCGTAAACCGCCCGAGACTGAAGTCGGAACTCGCAGCTCGGGGGCGGACCCCGCAGCAGGCTGTCGCCAATTCCCCGACGATCGTGAGAACCTGGCGCTACTTCATCGCCGCCCACACCCGATGCACATCATCATGGTCGTCGAGTTCCTGCAAAAATTCGCCCACCTGCGCGCGATCCTCGTCGCTCAGCTCCGGGCAATTCTTCGGCACGTAGCCCAGCTCGCTCGTCACCACCGACCAGCCGTTCGTGCTCAGCCATTTTGAAACCGCCGCCGTCGCCTTCAGATCCGTGATGAACCGTGCGCCCTTCCGATCCGCCGGGATGTCATCGTTCTGCTCGTGTGTGAGCGCCTCGACTTCATTCGCACCCGCCTCGATCGCCGCCTCCTCGATGTCCGCGTCCATCTTCGCCGTGTGCGCCTCCACGAGGCCGACGTGCTCAAACAAAAACTTGTTGCTCCCCGGCGCACCGAGTTGCCCGCGTTTGAAAAGCTGGCGGATTTCCGGTGCCGTGCGGTTGTTGTTATCCGTGAGCACCTCGACGATCAGCGCGACTTTATGCGGCGCGTAGCCCTCGAAAACGATGTGCTCCATGATCATCTTCTCATCGCCGATCCCCGCGCCCTTCTTGATCGCCCGCTCGATCGCATCGCGCGTCACCGAGCTTCTGCGCGCCTTTTCCACCGCGGCAAAAAGACGCGCGTTCGAGTCGGGATCCGCACCGCCGAGTTTGGCAGCGACTGCGATTTCCTTGGTGAGTTTGCCGACGGCCGCGCCTTTGCGCAGATTCGCGACATCACGTTTTGCTTGGAGCCATTGACGTCCCATGAGGCGTCCTTTCTAGACGCTCCGCGGAAAATGTGAACAGCGAAAGTTTGCGCCCCGCCGCCTCACCGCGCGGCAAACCGCGCCGCATGCCACATCCACGGCACCGAGCACGCGGCGACAATATTCCACGCGAGAAAGGCGAAGCGCATCTGCCACGTCGCATAAGGCCGCGCACGCCAGAGCACCGCCGCATCCGCGACGAACCACACCGCACCGCCCGCCAGCGCGAGCGCGGCGAACTTTTCCCCCGCCACGCACTGCGCGAGCAGCGCCTCCGCGACGAGGAGCGCCGCGAGCAGCAGCTTCGCGCGCACCACGCCGATGGCCACCGCCGTCGTACGCCGGCCCGTCGCGCGGTCGGGTTCGTGGTCCATGATTTCGCCGAAAAGATGCGAGTGCATCGCGAAGAGCGCGCCGAAGACAAACGTGAACCACGGCGCCTGCGCCCGTCCGCACAGCCAGCTCGCGAGCACAAACACGAGCACGTAGCAGCATTGGTTCAGGACATCGAAGCCCGGCCGCGCCTTCGCCCCGTAGCGCGGCCAGTTGTAGACCGCCGTCGCCGCCACGAGCGCGGCCAGCCACGCGAGCGCCTTCGCGCCGAGCAGCCACGTGAACGCCACGGCGAACGGAACCTGCACCGCCGCGATGCACCACGGCAGCCGCGTGAGCTGCACCGCATCCGGCCGCGCGCCGAAAAGAAACGTATCCTTGCGCGGATTCAGCCGATCGGTCTCCGCGTCCACGATGTCATTCCAGCCATAGATCAGCAGCCCCATCGGAAAGCCCACATAGAACAGCCCGAGCCAGAATCCCGGCAGCCGCCACGCCTCACCCCCGCCCAGCGGCAGCAGGAAAAACCACGCCGACGTGATCCAGAAGCCGGGCCGCGCGACCTTGATCAAAAACAGCGCTTCGCGCAAAAGCCCGGCAAGCGAGCGACGTGGCGAGAGCGCAAATTTCTGCATCGGCGCGATGCTGGCACCGTAGCCGTGTTTGTGAAAGCGCGGAAGGGCGCTCACGGCGCGCGTCAGAATGAATTTGGAAGCCGTGAAACCAGGAATGTCGCTCCTGCTTTGCCCTTCATGGCTTCATGGTTTCCAAATCCTTCTTTGCTGCAAAAGCGTGGACTTATCGGGGGCGCTCTTCAGTACACCAGCGTCGGCGCGGAGAGGTAAATCTCGCCCTTCATCGCGCGCCGGTTCCCGTCGAGCAGGAAGAGCGCATCCCACTCGATGGGCTGATGCACTTCGCCGTCATTCGCTCCGCCCCAGTGTCCCCACACCACTGAAGAAGGGCGCTGCTCCGCGCCGGAAACAAAGTAAGCCGATGACTTTGCTTGATCACATAAGCGGCAATCCGGCAGCGGGATCATCGTCCGCCCGTCGTCCGGCGCAGGCTTCAGCGGAAACGTGAGGTAGCGCCAGCCTTTCCAGGTGATCGCCTCGCCGCGCACCTGATGCGTCTGCCCCGTCGCATCGCGCAGCCGGATGCACGGCACGCCGCCGTTCCCGTCGCCATGCACCCAAAGCCCGAACGCCCGCGGCCCGCCCGCGATCTTCCGCGCCGCCGCATCCTTCGGCTCGATGCGGACAAATTTTCACGCCTCGGCAAACTCGTAGCTCAGCCGCACGCTCGATCTGCCGGAAATAGACGCGCCCTCAGCAGGCTACCCGTAGAGGCGTGCTTGCGAACTAACTTCATGCTGCGGGGGCCGGGACGAGTTTTCCCGCTGCCGCAGCGAGCGCTTGTGCGTGGCTCATCTGTGCCGACTTTTCAGCAGCCCAGCCGACGATGTTCGCGTGGTTTCGGGGAGGCTCGTCGGGTTTCACGTCCAGATTCACCGCACGAGCATCCGAAGCGTGAAGATCGGCACGACCGAGCAGCGGCTTGCCGAGTTCCGCTGCGACCCCCGCGCCCAGTTCCCAAAGTTCGGTTTCGCTCAAATCGCGGTGTCGCAGCACAGAAAGCTCGACATATTTGTGAGGGCGAAAAACCTCAAATCGCACCGTCTGGTCAGCACGGACATATTTTTCGATCACGATGAACCGTGCCAGCAGTTCGTCGTCTTGGACTGGCACGGCGGCCAACGGCCCGACACTCACGCGGCGTGAATGCGACGCACCAACTGGCGGATGCTGTCCGGCAAGTCAGTCGTGAAAAAGGGCTCCGAGCCGTGGATTCGTGTTGAGCCGAGCAGCGCCGCGAAATCCAGCTTGTAGTCGGGATGCACGCTCACAGCGAAAGTCCGCCGCGATGAGACGTGCCACTCGAAGTTAATACAGCCATCTGTATCCGCCGCGAGCTTTGGCACGGGAATGCCGGCGGGCAGGCTGCGGATAAAACGTTGTGCCGCGATGTAGGCGGGGATGCTGACTGCCTCCGCGCCGTAACCATCCCAGCCGGGTGCGCGGCAATCAATCATCACATCGTCTAACTCAGCACTGAGACGTGCGGCGGCGTCGGAACCGGGAAACGCCGTTGCCACTTCTGCGTAAGGCGACAGCGCCACGCCGGAATACGACCGCGCCACAGCGTATCCGCAAGCAGCAAGACTTTCAGAGGGTAGAGCAACAATCGGCATGGCTACTGATACAGTCGGATTGCTTCTTCGGTCAACAAGTGGAAAAATGCTTTGTTCTTCAAGTCGTGCATTTCTTCCAAGACCGCTTGCACGCTTTCCCCCAAGGCAGTCAGTGATTCTTTCAGGGTGACTTCGACATCCAACACGAATGGATAGAAGCCTGATGGCATCCCAGCAAATGCAGGAATGATGATGGCTTTCACCATGCAAGGTGATCCGGGCACGGCATAGAAAGTCTCATGCGAAAAACCGTGGAACTGCCAGTCCAACCCCGGTGGAGGAACTGGCGGTGTGGTAAAGTATCGGGAGAGTTTGAATCCCTCAGTGGGAAACTCCAGCCGATTGATGAAGCGGACTGCCACGGCGTGCAATTCCTGCGGCTTCAGGATCGCCTGATATTCAGACCACCCCACGAGTGCAGCGTCCTCAAGCGAACGCCAGTCCTGATATGGTGCGAGTCGGCTAAAACTGTACCCGTCCCTACGCGCCTGATGGACGACGCTCGGTTGTGTCTTTGAACGGAAAATCAGACATTGGACTTGCGGATTCGCTTCAGGCGGCAATGGCCCATCCGGCGTGAGTTTGATTTCAAACGGGCGGAGTTCCTGAATCTCGGCGTGCTCCGTCCACACCGCAGCGAGGGCAGGACGCACTTCCTCCGGTTTCCATAGTGGTGCTGCATTCGCCTGAAAATTCACCAACGCCTCGATGATGGGTGCGCGGGAAAGATGGCGGATTTCAGGCATGGGCTGGAATGAATAAGCAAACAGCGAACCGTGCGACAAGCGTCGCAAGCAAAGGGTGGAATATTAATCTCAAACTCTCGGGCGCGCCGTGCCGGTAGGGATGCACGCTGATGGCGTCGAACACGTCGAGCAGCCCGGCGGCGAAGCACGCGTCGAGGAACGGCAGATCCACGAGGCTCGTCGCCGGGCCGGTGAGACATTCGCCCGCCGCCTCGCGCTTCATGCCGGGCGGAAACGTGCGCGACTTTCCACGCAGCCCGGCATTTTCCAGCGCGGCGGCGACGGTCTTTGCGAGCGCGATGTATTGCTGCACGTCCGCCTTCGGTTTCCAAAAGCCCGCGATGTTCGGCTCATTCCAAAGCTCCCACACGATGCCGCGCCCTTTGAAATGCCCGACGGCGGCGACCGCCCATTTCGCAAACGCCTCGCGAAACTCCTGCGTGCCCGCGCGCGAGGTGAACGGGAAGTCGTCGAATTTGGAAGCCATGAAACCAGGAACTGATGCATCCTCAGCGACGCGCTTTTCTTGTTCCTGGCTTCCTGGCTTCCTAATTGAATCCGCATCCTGCCTCCCAAATCGCGGATGCCCGTAGTCGAGGATGAAATAAGCGCGCAGCCCCGCCTTCTCCAGCGCGGCGAGCAGCGAGTCGTATTTTGAAAAATCGTAGCGCCCCGGCTCCGGCTCCGTCGCGGCCCACGTGAAATCCATGCGCACCCAGTGGAACCCCGCCGCGCGGATCATTTCGAGTTCACCCGGCTGCGGCTCGGTGAAATGGATGTTCACCCCGAGCCCGTCGAGCGTCCCCGGCTCCGGCAGCGACGGATGAATCTGCGCCGCCGCACTGAGCGTAAGGACGAGGAGGAAAAGAAGCGCGCGCACGCCGCGAGCGTGGAGCAAGCGGCGGCGTATGTCGAACCCGTAGCCGCGCTCGTGAGAGCGCGGGCTGATCTTCCGGACAAATCGCCCAAACGGCTTCCCGCATCCGCTCGCAGGAAGTGCCCGCGCTTTCACAAGCGCGGCTACGGCGCTACGCCACCGCCGCGCGGATGTCCGCAGCGAGCGTGTCCACATCCTCGGGTGTCGTGTCCCACGAGCACATGAAGCGGCAGCCGCCTGCGCCGATGAACGTGTAGAACCGCCAGCCGCGCGCGCGCAATTTTTCGATTGCGGGCAGCGGCACCTCGACGAAGACGCCGTTTGCCTGCCGGGGAAAAAGTCGCTTCACGCCGGGCAGATCGCGCAGCGCGGTTTCGAGCCGCGCCGCCATCGCATTCGCGTGCGTGGCGTGCTTCAGCCACGCGCCGTCGCGCAGCATCCCGACCCACGGCGCGCTGAGGAAACGCATCTTGCTCGCGAGTTGCCCCGCCTGCTTGCAGCGCCACTCGAACTCATGCGCCAGCTCACGATTGAAAAACACGACCGCCTCACCCATCGCCATGCCCTGCTTCGTGCCGCCGAAGCACAGGATGTCCACGCCCGCCTGCCAGGTGATTTCCTTCGGCGCGCAGCCGAGCGTCGCGACGGCATTGGCAAAGCGCGCGCCGTCCATGTGCAGCTTCAGCCCGAGCGATTTTGTCTTCGCCCAGATCGCCTTGATTTCATCCGGCGAATACGCCGTGCCGACCTCGGTGCTCTGCGTGAGCGACACCGCGCGCGGCTTTGGAAAATGGAGATCCGTGCGCCTTTTCACCGTGCGCTCGATGCCCGCGGGATCGATCTTGCCGTTCTCGCCGGGCAGCAGGAGCACCTTCGTGCCGTTGCTGAAAAATTCCGGCGCACCGCACTCGTCCGTCTCCACATGCGCGAGTTCGTGGCAGAGGATGCTGTGGTAGCTCCGGCAGCAACTCGCGAGCGCGAGCGAATTGGCCGCCGTGCCGTTGAAGACAAAGAACACGCTGCAATCCGTCTCGAAAAGTTCGCGAATCATGTCCGCCGCGCGCGCCGTCCACGCGTCGTCGCCGTAGCCGGGTGCGTGATCCTGCCGCGCCTCGTCCATCGCCGCCCACGCCTCGGGCGTGCAGCCGGCGTAGTTGTCGCTCGCGAAATGTCGGCGGTGGATGTTGCTCATGATGCGCATGGGAATGGAGCGGCGCGCTTTTGCCAAGCACGCCGTGCGTAGAGTCCCCTATCGCGCGGCCCGCTGTCGCATGAGCGCGCCATATTTCTGCCAGAAATAATGCGCAGCCGTGGGGCCGTCCACGGCGTTGGGCTTTGCCGAATGCGGATCGCGGATGGCGATGAACTTTAGCGAAGGATGCGCGCGCAGGCAGTCAATCTCGGCATTCTCGGGCACGTAGAGGATGTCGAGCCGGCGGCATTCCAGCAGTGGGCGGAAATCGCGGATGCGGGTGTGGTTTCGCAGATCCAGTTCGCGCAGCGGCAAGCCGCGGAGGGCGCTGAGATCGGAAATGCGCTCGTCGAGCGTGAGCGATTCGAGCGGGAGATCGCGGAGCGGTGTGAGATCGACGGCGGGCGTGCCTTCGAGGTGCAGTTCCCGCAGCGGATGCCTGGCCAGCGGCGCGAGGCTGGTGATCGCCGTGTCGCGGATGCTGAGCCGCCGGAGCGTGAGGAATGAAATGTCCGGCAGCGCACGCAGGAGACAGTTGCTGAGGTCGAGTTCCGTCACGGGCAGGCCGCGCAATGGCGAGAGATCCGCAACGTAAAGCGTGCTCAGATTGATGCGAAGCGTGCCATCTTCGAGACGCCGGATTCGATTGGCGTTCCACGCCTGCTGCGAAGTGAAAGGGCGGAGCTGCGCAGAATCGTTTGGAACTGTCGCAGTCTCGGCCCGTGCGGGCTGCGGCGCGGTCGTCGCGGACTTGGTGCGCAAACGTGCCGTGTGTGCTGCCGCCTCCGCACGTTCCGACTCTGCGATGGCGCGATCTTTTGCAGCCGCCTCGCGTTCGTTCCGAAAGTGCAGAACGATGGCGATGGCCCCCGCAGCAATTGCGAGATTCACGATAAACGGCACCGCGCGCCGCAGCAGCGACGGGCCGTCCTTCGCAGTCGCGATGACGTCCCTTACCTTCGGTTGCGGCAAAGGACGCTTCCCGGCGGCGCGTGCTGCGAGCGCCGCGAGTTCATTTTCAGTCGGCAGTGTGGCCGCTGGCAGATTCGGCTTGGGGGTCACTTCGCGCACCTCCAGCGACAGCTTGCCGATGCGGATCTCGCGCCCCGGCTTCATTTCGCACCGCCCCGAGATCGCTTTCCCCTCGCACATCGTCCCATACCGGCTGCCGAGATCCTCGATGAACACCGCGCCCGCCTCCACCGTGATCCGCGCGTGCTCGCGCGACACTCCTTCGGCATCCAGATCGAAATCGTTCCGCGAGGAACGCCCCAGCCGGTATTCGCCCTCCGCCAGCGGCCACTGCGCGACCAGCACGCCTTTCCTGAAAACAACGAGTTCGCGGTTTGCGGGAGACATCTGCGAATGGCTGCTCAGTGCTTTTTCCTCACGCCGAGAAATCCGCTCCTCCTCCTCCCGTCGAACTCCACCTCGTCCACCGCCGCCTGAAGTTCGCGCACACTCGCGAAGCGGTTCTCCGGTTTGAGCGCCAGCGCCTTCATCGCGATGGCGGCCAATTCGGGCGGCAGCTTGCCATCCGGCAAATGCCCCGCCGGCTGCTCGCGCACGGCCTTCTCCGGCGGCGTGATTTTTCCCGCGATCACCTTTTCCATCACCTCCAGCGCGTCCGCACCCTCGACGGGTGCACGCAGCGTGAGGATGGCATAGAGGATCGCGCCGAGCGCATAGACATCCGTCCGCCCGTCCACCACACGGGAACGCCCGCCCGCCTGCTCAGGCGACATGAAGCTCGGCGTGCCGATGGCCGCGCCTTCCATGGTCTCGATGGCGCCGGGCTCGTTCCCGCGCAGCGAACTCACCACGGTGCGCTTTCTCTTGTCCTCAGAACTGGGGAGGACGCTCTGCCCGAGTGATTTTGCGAGACCCCAGTCCATCACCACCGCCTCGCCGAATTCGCCGAGCATCACATTGTCCGGCTTCAGGTCCCGATGCACCACGCCCTTCGAGTGCGCGTAGGCGATCGCGTCGCAGATCTTTTGGAAAATGAGCAGCAGCCCGCCGAGCGGATGCCTCTCCAGCGTCGCCGATCGCTCCAGCCGCAGACCGGCGAGCACCTGCGAGAGCGCCTCACCTCGCACGAGCTTCATCACGTAGTATGGCTTGTCGAGTTCGTTCACATTCAGCTCATACACCGGCACGATGTTCGGGTGCTCGAGCTGCGCGGTGATCTGGGCTTCTTCGACAAATCGCGCCACATCCTCCGCCGTGTTCGCATTCAGCAGCACTTTCATCGCCACGCGCCGCCGCGTCGCGACGTCCTCGGCTTCCAAGACCGCGCCCATCCCGCCAACGGCGATGAGGCCGTGCAATTTGTACTTCCCATGCCCGCGCATCTCCGCCGGCAGATAGCGGTGCAACGCCGCGGTCTGCGGCGCGAGCGATTCCTTCGCGTCATCGAGCGTCAGCCTGCGCAGCCGCAATTCCACGTCGCCCACCTTCACCTCCTGGCTGGGAAAAATCATCGTGGACTCGCCCGCCTTCTTTCCGCCAACACGCGTGCCGTTCGAGCTGCTGAGATCCTCAATGAGCCAGTCGAAATAGCTCAGTGTCAGCCGCGCATGACGCCGCGACACTTTCTCCGAAGGCAGCAAAATCGCGACCTCCCCCTCGCGCCCGATGAGGTATTCCCCCGGCGGCAGCACCGCGCGGAAGATCTGTTTCCCGCCGTGCATGGCGATGACTTCGGTCTGGGGAGTGATCATGCGGTCATGGGGCTTTGGGCAGCGGCTTCAGGCGGATGTCCTTAAACTGCACCTTCTGCGGACTACCGCCGTGGAGTTGCAGCGCGAGCACGCCGGATGCGGCGCTGGCGCGCGCGTCCTCGTCAGTCACATCAATGGTCGTCACGCCGTTGAGTTGATGCGTGATGTGATTGCCCCGCGCGGTGATGACGAGGTCGTTCCACGTGCCCGCGTGAAACTGCGCGCCCTTCAAAGCTCCGAGGATTTGCTTCTGGTCATCCGGGGTCATCCGCACTTTCTCGCCCACATTGGCCATCATCAGGCCGCCCGGATTTCCGCCCAGCCCTTTGCGCTGTCCACCTTCCTCATAGAGCGCGCCATTCGTGTCCCGTTTCGTGGCATCCATCTCATACTGGTATCCAAGGACGACCCATGCCGCCGGATCGCTGACCCGGCTGCGATACTGGATGCCGGAATTACCCGCTGTGATTTTATAGGACAGGCGCAACTCGAAGTCGGTGAGCGTGCCGTCTTTCCAAATCAGGAAGGTGTTCCTCGGCACTCGCCCGTTCGGAGGAGACTCAGCCGTGATTGCGCCCTCGCGCACCGACCAGTATTTCGGATCGCCGTCCCAGCCGGTGAGATCCTTGCCGTTGAAAATGGTCGTGAAAATCCCGGGCGCGACGACCGGCTTCGGCTCGCCGGGGAGTGTCTGGACGGTGATGTTCCGAAAGCTCACTTGCGCGGATATCCGAACGGACGACGCCTCCCCCACCCAAGCCGTCCAACCGTTCAGCGTGATGGGACCCGCTCGTCCTGGCGACCATGCTTCGGCTGTAAATCCGCGCGGAAGCGCCGAGACATCCACCGCATCGTGAATTTTTTTTCCGTTCAGCGTCACGCTCAGGCTCTGCTCATACATGGTCACATCCGCGGTGTTCCAGCCGCCACTCCGATCGGAGGCATAGACATCCGGCGCCTTTCTTCCGCCGATGGCTCCATCGCTGGCCTCCGAAAGTTGCCCCGTTACGAAGTCGCCGTGAATCTTGAGCCAGTGAATGGACCGCATCGAAATAGACGTCCGCGAATCCCGCGCCACCTTGTATTCGTAGTGGAGGTTGAAGTTCCAAAATTTTTCATCGCTCTCAAGGTCTGCGCCACCTTCGCCCGCGAAGACATCATTCTTCAGTTCACCGTTCTCCACCTTCCACGCGTTGCGACGATGGCGAGACGCATACCTGATGTGCCACCCGGTCAGATCGCGACCGTTAAAAAGGGCGCGCGCCATCCCGCTCGGAGCGGGAATTGGCAATGCCGCCTGCGCAGGTTGCGGATTCTGTATCGGCGGTGCTGGAGCCGTCGCTTCGAGCGCGAGCACGCAGCGAAAGCCAGCCGTGTATGCCGGCTCGGTTGGGCCAGT
>JBDSAR010000692.1:0-6216 GCA_039922035.1 Chthoniobacteraceae bacterium | reverse complement strand
CCTCTGCGCACTCGTCCCGAAGTCATCATCCAGCCCAATCATGCTCAGGCTCGCCGTGAGATCCAGCCGGGGCAGTTCCGCATTCTTCGTCTGCGCCACGATGATGTGCCTGTTCTGGATATCGAGCGTGGCCTGCCGGTAGTCGGGCCGCAGTTCCAGCGCCGCCCGGATGCCCTGCACGACACTCGGATCGATACTCGGTGAAGGCGGCGGCGCAATGTTCACCCTTGTGCGGATCAGCAGCATCATGTCCGCCGTGATGAGCTGTTTGAGAAAATTCTCCTGATCCTTCACCGTGCGTGTCGCCGTGATCAGCGCCGCCTCGCGTGCCGCCACCTCCGCCTGCGCCGTCGTCACATCGAGCGGCGTCTTCACGCCGATCTCCACACGCTTGATGTTGTCGCGCAGAAGCTGCCGCGCGAGCCCCTGCGAACGCCGCGCCACCTCCAGGTTCTCGTGCGCGAACTGCAGCTCGTTGTACACATTGCTCACCTGCGTGATCACGCTCATCACCTGGTTCCGCACCGCCCACTCGGAAATCGTCACATTGTTCCGCGCCACGCGCACCTCGGCCAGGTTCGCATCCGTCCCCGCCCCGCGCAGCAGCGGCTGCCGCAGGCTGAAGGTCATATCGCTCGTCCAGTCGTTTTCAAACCGGTTCCCGGTCCCGCTCAGCGCAGAGGAGTTGAAGGACACATCATACCCGAGCCCCCACACGGTGACCCCGTTCACGCCGGTGCTCCACGCATCCGTCTGCGTGATCGAGTGCGCGGAAAAATGCGCGCCTTCGTTCGTCTTCGCATTCCGCTGGAACCTGTCCGCCACGGCACTTTCCCCGGTCGCAAACGACAGGCTGAACGCCGGGTCGAATCTTCCCTCCGTCACTATCTCGCGCTGCCGCGAGATCTTCGGATCATACTTCTGCGCCGTGATCGAAAAATTCTTCTCCAGCGCCATGCGGATCGCCCTGCCCAGCGTGAGATCGAGAAGCTGGCCTTTGCCATGATTCTCCTCGGCACGCGCCGCGACGACACTGGCGGCGAGCAAAATGAGCAGCGATTTTCTAAGCATCGGAATGTGAAGTCTGATCAAGCCGCGTTCTTTGCCGGGACTCCCCGGAAATCCCAAGCACGAATCCCACGCGATCCAGAGGCGCGACTCACTTCGCCGCCTTCTCGGCGGGTGCCACAGCCGCCTTCGGCGCGACCTTCGGCTTGTTGTCCCAGTTCTTCGCGATGTCGCCGGGCTCGAACGCCACCGGCGCGCCGCTTTCGGGGACTTCCATCTTCGCCGACCACAGGATGCCGTTCACCACCAGCCGCCGCTGCCCCTCGGCCTTCCAGTTCGTGTGCCAGTCCGCACCGGTGAATGCAAAACTGCGCCCGCCATTCGCGCGCTCACAGGCCCAGCCGAGCACTTCCGCGCGGCCCGCATGCGCCTTCGCATCGGCGGACGTGCGCGCCTTGTCCGGCACCTGGCCGACGATCACCGGCACCGCATTCGGTGCGAAGTGCAAGTTGTAGAGCCAGCCGTCGCCCGGTGCGGAGAAGGGCGCCACGCCGCGCGTGATCGCGTGCTTCGGAAAACTGTCGAAGCTCATGTCCCAGTGCCCGCGACAGCCGATGTCCTTTTTGAAGACACCGCCGAGCCACGACTGGATTTCTTCGGAACGATCCTCAGGCCCCTCCACGGCCTGATGCAGCATCACAAGCCCCGTCCCCTTCGCCACGAGCGACCTCATTTTCTCCCAGCGCGCCGCTTCGAGGAAAGGCAGCTTCGCGCCGCCATCCGCGTACACCACGATCGCACGGGCGTTGTCAAAAATGTGCTCATCCTTCGGCCAGCCGTCCGCGGCCATCACCGGCCACACGCCGGTGGTCTGCTTCAGCGCATTCGCGAGGATCGTGCAGCCTGCGAAATACTCATGCCCGCCGGGCTTGCTGCTCACGCTGCCAGCGAGCAGGACGATTTTCGTGAGCTTCGGGTCCGTCGTGTCCACTTCGAGCGGAACGCGCTTTTGCTCATCGGTGAGTTCGGCGCGTACGAAGGATGAGAGGACGGCGAGGCAGAGGAGGGCGGGGATTTTCATGAGGTTGGGAAATGAGGGGCGTTACGCGAAGAGGTCGTGGACGACATGTCCATAGACATCCGTGAGGCGAAAATCGCGCCCGGCGTAACGATACGTGAGCTTCTCGTGATTGAGCCCGAGCGCGTGCAGCAGCGTCGCGTGAAGGTCGTGCATGTGGACTTTGTCCACGACGGCGTGATGGCCGAACTCATCCGTCTCGCCGTATGCGACACCACGCTTGAATCCGCCGCCCGCGAGCCACACCGAGAATCCCGCCGGGTTGTGATCGCGCCCCGTGCCGTTCTTTTCCGCGTACGGCGTGCGGCCAAATTCCCCGCCCCACCACACGATCGTGTCGTCGAGCAGCCCGCGCTGCTTGAGGTCTTCGAGCAGACCGGCGACCGGCTTGTCCACGGCTTTCGCATGATCACCATGCTTCTTCAGGTTCGAGTGCTGGTCCCACGCCGGGTTGTTGGAATTGTCCGCGTAGTTGACCTGAATGAAGCGCACGCCCGATTCGCTAAGCCGTCGTGCGAGCAGACACTGGCGGCCAAAATTGTCCGTCTTCTCCTCGCCGATGCCGTAGAGCGCAAGCGTCTCGGACGATTCACCGTTCAGATCGAGAACCTGTGGCGCGGCACCCTGCATCCTCCAGGCGAGTTCGTAGCTGTTCACCACGGCTTCGAGTTCGCTCTCGCCGGGCTTCTGCGCGAGTTGCTCCGCGTTCAGATCACGCAGCAAATCAAACTGCCGCTTCGCCTCGTCCGCCGTGCGCGGCGGCTGGAGATTGCGGATGCTCGACTCCTTTGCCGGCACGCCCGCGCGCCCGATCGCCGTGCCCTGGTAGATCGCGGGAAGAAATGCGTTGCCGTAATTCCGCGGCCCGCCATTCCCGAGCGCGGGCGCGAGCGAGATGAAGCCCGGCAGATTTTCGTTCTCCGTGCCGAGCCCGTAATTCACCCACGAGCCCATCGAGGGGCGGATGAAATTCGTCGTCCCCGTGTGCAGGAAAAGCGTTGCCGGCCCGTGCGCAATGCCCTCCGTGTGCATCGAACGGATCACGCAGAGATCGTCCGCGTGCTTCGCCATTTCCGGAAAAAGATCCGACGCCCACAGCCCGCACTGACCGTGCTGGCTGTGCTCCCACATGGATTTCATCACGCGCATCTGCGGGCTCTTGCCCGTCTTCGCGAGACTGCGGAGATCGTCAAAGTCCATCATCTTCCCGTCATCACGATCGAGCCTCGGCTTGTGATCGAAGGAATCCACATGGCTCACGCCGCCCGACATGAAGAGGAAGATGATGCGCTTGGCCTTCGCCGGGAAATGCACCGGCTTGGGCGCGAGCGGATTCACGCTGGCGCGCGCCGCGAGGTCCGCGAGGGCGAGATAGCCAAAGCCGCAGCCGAGTGTGCGCAACGCCTCGCGGCGGGTGAAGTGGAGTGGGTTCATGGCAGGGCGGTCAGTCAACGTAACGGAAGTCCACGCAGGCGAACAGCGTTTGATGAAGCTGCGCCCAAGTTTCCAACGAAGGTTCAGCGCCGAGGAAATGCACACATTTCGCACGCTCAGCCGCAGTCGGCGCGCGGCCCAGAGTACGGCGGAAAAGTGCGTCAATTCTCGCAGCGTCCGGCAGCTCCAGTGTGCGCGCAGCCGCGGCGCGCGCCTGCTCGACGACAAACTGGCTGTTCAGAAAAAAGAGCGCCTGCGGGGCGACGGTGCTCACGTTGCGCTGGCCGATGGACGCATTAATGTCGCCGAAGTCGAACACCTCGAAAAGCTCCAACCGCTTGTTGCGAAACGCCGGCGTGTACACGCTGCGCCGCGTGTCCGCATAGACGTACCCGTATTCCGTGTTCTGCGCGCTGAAGTTGTTCGCATCAATGTCGCCAGCGCCGCCGATGTTCGGGCCGAGGTAATCGAGTTTCAGTTCGCCGCTGATCGCGAGCAGCGTGTCGCGAATTTGCTCCGCATCGAGGCGGCGGCGATTCGCGTGGGCAAAGAGGCGGTTCTCGGGATCCGCCACGCCCGGTTTCGTCACCGCGAGCTGCCACGTGTGCGAGAGAATGATCTCCCGCACGAGCCGCTTCAGGCTCCATCCCTCCTCGACAAATCGCAGCGCGAGATAGTCGAGCAGTTCCGGATGCGAAGGCTTTTCGCCCGTCGTGCCGAGATTCTCGACCGTCCGCACAATGCCCGATCCGAAGAGCCAGGCCCACACGCGATTCACCAGCACGCGCGCCGTCAGCGGATTGTCCGCGCTGGCGATCCAGTCCGCGAGTTCGCGCCGGCCACTCTGCGCCGCGGGCATCGGCGGCGCGGGCTTTTGCAGCGCCACCTGCAGGAAACCGCGCGGCACCGTCTCGCCCCGCTGCTTCTCGATGCCCCGCACCCGAATCTGCGTATCGGCCGCATTTTCATCGTCGAGCACCGTCATCGTCATCTGGCGTTTCGGTCCGTCCTTCGTGACCTTTTTCAATTCGCCCTCGAGCTTCTTCACGAGCTTCGCCGCCGCGTCGCGTGCGGGATTCGCCTTGTCGGTCTTCGCATCCGTAGCCGTCTCACCCTCGGGCAGGAATTGCAGCGCGTCCACCGTCACGAAACCTTTCGTGCCTTCATTCGAGACGAGCACATACCCCGCGCCATCTTTTTCAAAGCGGAACTTCCCGAGCGAAACAAAGCGCCCGTCAATCGCCGGCGCTTCCGTCTCGTCCACGAACACGGTGTCCTCGCCGTCTGCGTGCAGAATGTTCACGCGGACATTCTTCGCGCGGTTGGCGAGGTGCGTGTAGGCGAGGCGCACCTCGTAGCGGCCCATCTTCGGCAGCATCGGCGTGAAGGTGATCGTCTTCTCGCCCTTGCCGTTGTTGTTGTCCGAGAGATAGCCCTCGCCGATGTAAGTCTTCGTGTATTTCGACTTCTTCCATTCGCCGACGACCTTCGCATCCGCATCGTCGAGCACGATGCCCGGCAGATCGGCCGGCGCGATGGCCTCGCCGGGCTTGAGCGTTTCCTGCGCGACATTCTTGGAAAGTTTCGCCAGCTCGGCCTTGGCAGACTCCACGCTCTTTTCGAGCGCCGCGACCTTCGCCTCAAACGCGCGCAAATTTTGCTCCGCCTCACCGTCGCCCGGCAGCGGCGCGACGTTCCAGCGCGCGACGTTGTCGGTGTAATTGAAGATCGTCCGCGTGCTCGCGAGGATGCCTGCGAGCGCATAGTAATCACGCTGCGGGATGGGATCGAACTTGTGATCGTGGCAGCGCGCGCAGCCGATCGTCTGGCCGAGGAAAGCACGACCGATCGTCTCGATCTGCTCGTCAATGATGTCGAAGCGGAGCTGCTGTTTCTGCTGCTCCTCGTAGTTCGTCGGCCCGAGCGCGAGGAAGGCGGTCGCCGAAAGATTGCGCCTCTTTTCCGCCGGCGATTCAGTCGGCAGCAGATCGCCGGCGATCTGCTCGCGGATGAAACGATCCAGCGGCACATCCGCATTGATGGACTCGATCACGTAGTCGCGGAAGCGCCACGCGTCCTTGAACAGCAGCGTCCGCCCGCCGCCGCTCGACTCGGCAAAGCGCGTCACATCGAGCCAGTGCCGCCCCCAAGTCTCGCCAAATTGCTTGCTCGCGAGCAGCCCGTCCACGAGCTGTTCGACCGCGGACTGCGGGTTCACTTTCACCGACTTCTCGAATGCCTCCATCTGCTCCGGCGTCGGCGGCAGCCCGATCAAATTATACGTGATGCGCCGGACGAGTGCGGCGGGAGAAGCATCCGGCGCGGGCTTCACGCCCTTCTTCTCCATCTCGGCGAGAATGAAGCGGTCAATGTCACCGCGCGGCCAGGCGGTGTCTTTCACCGCTGGCGGCGCGACTTTTTTCGGCGGAATGTAGGACCAGAATTTTTTCCCTTCCTCGATGCTCAGCCCGGTCTGCTTCTTCGCCACGCTCCCGCCGGTGCGCGGATCGGGTGCGCCCATTTTCACCCATTCCTCAAAGATAGCGATCTCCGCATCCGGCAGCTTCCGTTTCTCCGGCATCTGCAGATCCTTGTTTTTGTAGCGGACGGCCTCGATGAGCAGGCTCTTGTCCAGATCACCGGGAATGACCGCCGGGCCGGCGTCGCCGCCCTTCGCCCAACCTTCGCGCGTGTCG
>JBDSAR010000691.1:0-1887 GCA_039922035.1 Chthoniobacteraceae bacterium | reverse complement strand
AGCATCGCGACGGGCGACGGCGTGGCGATCGCGTGGCGCGCGGGTGCGCCGGTGGCGAACATGGAGTTCATCCAGTTTCACCCGACGTGCCTTTTTCACCCCGAGGCGCGCAGTTTCCTGATCAGCGAGGCCGTGCGCGGCGAGGGCGGGCGGCTCGTGGATGCGAGCGGAAAGGAATTTGCGCACCGCTACGATCCTCGCGGTGCGCTGGCCCCGCGCGACATCGTCGCGCGGGCGATTGATGCCGAGATGAAGCGCACCGGCAGCCCGTGCGTATATGTGGACATCAGCCACAAGCCGGCGGATTTCATCCTCGCGCATTTTCCGACGATCCATGAGCGGTGCCTCGCGTTTGGAATTGATATCACGAAGCAGCCGATCCCCGTCGTGCCGGCCGCGCATTATCAGTGCGGCGGCGTCGTCACCGATGCGAACGGCGCGTCTCCCCTGCCCGGCCTCTTCGCGATCGGCGAAGTCGCCTGCACCGGCCTGCACGGTGCAAACCGCCTCGCGAGCAACAGCCTCCTCGAAGCCGTTGTGCTCGCGCACCGCGCCGCGCTCGTGCTGGAGAAATGGTGCGCGCCTTCCGAGCCGACGCTCACCGACCTGCCCGAGTGGAAAAGCGGCGACGCCACGGACGTGGACGAGCTCGTCGTGATTTACCACAACTGGGGCGAAATCCGCCGGCTCATGTGGGACTACGTGGGCATCGTGCGAACCGACAAGCGGCTCCAGCGCGCGGGCGCACGGCTGCGGAATCTGCTCCAGGAAATCCAGGAGTTTTACTGGGACTTCAAGGTGACCACCGACTTGCTCGAGCTGCGCAACCTCGCGACGGTCGCGAGCCTGATCGTGGACAGCGCACTTCTGCGCAAGGAAAGCCGCGGGCTGCACTACACGCTGGATTACCCGGAACTGGACGAGCGGTATGTGCGCCCCACGGTGCTACGGAAGGGGTGAGGGCATCCGGGGGCGGGCCATAATTCCCAGACTTTCGCGGCCATGTTGGCATTCGCATTGCTACCCTCAGAGACATGCTCACCTTTGCCTACCAAGCGCGCGACTCTTCTGGAAAGATATCCAACGGCGTCCAAGAAGGGCTCAACGAGGAAAATGCCGTCAACGCCCTGATGGCGCGCGGGCTCCTCGTGCTGTCCATCCAGCAGAAGGGCGCGAGCAAGATGACCCGCGCCAAGGCCAAGGTTCCCCAGTCGGATCTCGTGATGTTCACCCGCCAGCTCGCAACGATGGTGGACGCGGGCCTGCCGCTGGTGGGCGCGCTGACGGCGCTATTTGAACAGTCTGACCCGAGGAAACAGGCGGGGCTCCGCCGTGTCATCGGAGAGATCACCGCCTACGTCCAGGAAGGCTCGACCTTCAATGACGCGATCGGCAAACACCCGAAGGTATTCTCCAAGCTTTACACCTCGATGGTGAGGGCCGGTGAATCCGGCGGCATGCTTTCCGAAGTGCTCGATCGTCTCGCCGGCTTCCTCGAGGCCTCCGCGCGCCTGAGCAAGAAGGTGAAGTCCGCGATGACCTATCCGATCATCGTCATCAGCATTGCGTTTGCCATTACGATCTTCCTCATCGTGAAAGTCGTGCCGGTCTTCGGCAGCATTTTCGCCGACTTCAATGCGAAGCTCCCCGCGCCCACGCAATTCCTGATCGATCTCTCGGGTTTCCTGCGGAACTACTGGTACGTCCTGATCGGCAGCATGGTCGGCGTGTTCTACGGCATCCGCGCTTGGGTGAATACCGAGAAAGGCGCGGATACGTGGGACAAGTGGAAGCTGAAGCTCCCCGTGTTCGGCCCGCTCACGCACAAGATTTGCATGAGCCGTTTTGCGCGCACCTTTGCGCAGCTCATCCGCTCGGGCGTCCCGA
>JBDSAR010000690.1:0-1719 GCA_039922035.1 Chthoniobacteraceae bacterium | reverse complement strand
CCTTCAGCGCGGCACGATAGCGCAGGTATTCGCCCACCTTCATGTCCGGGTAGAGCGGCGTATTTTCCGGGAGATAACCCATGTGGCGGCGCGCCTCGATGCTGTCGTCGAAAACATCGAATCCCGCGATGCTCGCCCGGCCGCTGGTCGCAGGGAGATAGCTGGTGAGGATTTTCATCGTCGTGCTTTTTCCCGCGCCGTTGGGCCCGAGGAAGCCGACGATTTCGCCTTTCTCCACCTGGAAGCTGATGCCGTTCACGGCGGTGAAGGAGCCGTATTTTTTGGTGAGCTGTTCGACTTTGATCATGGGTGCGATTCGTAAGACTGGGGTTCCGTCCGGCTGCCGACCCGGGCTCCGCGCATGCGCACGGTGCCGATTGACGAGGTCAACGACTGAACGGATGCTTGTTCACCGGCGACCTTTCGGCCGCCAAGGGGGCGGATGAATATCAGGCGCGGCGGAGTTGGCAAGAGGGTGTTTGTCGGCATTTGGCAGAGGCAGGATCCGGGACTGCATACGACCCGCAGGCGCGGAAAATGTTCGATGAAAAATGCGTCACTGCGCGAGCTGCAAGCAAGGAGGGGCGCTTTGAAAGCGCCCTCTCGATGTGGACGCTCCGCGCCGCATCGAGCCTGAGGCGTTGAGAGCGCGGAGGATGCGTGAAGTCCAAAAAACATTTCGCATTGCCGCGCTCCTGGCTGGCTTCGGCGCGGAGCGGCGGAAGCCAGAGGGCGCTTTCAAGGCGCTCCTCCTTGCGCGCTCCACCTACCGCGCGATGAGCTGGAAGGTGTCGCCCATAAGCCGCTTTCCGCGCGGGCTGCCTTGGATCCACGCGAGGCCGAAGTCCACCCGGCTGCCGGTGTCCACCTGCTTCAGCAGCTTCTCGATCGGCTTCACGCCAGCCACCTCGTAGCGGCCGACCGAAGTGATGAGCATGCCCGGCTGGATGCCTGCCACCGCCGCGGGTGACTTCGGCTCCACCTCTGCGATGAGCGCGCCGCCGCCTTCGCGAAAGCCGCTGATTGCCGCACCTTTCTCGTCCACCTCCTGCAGCACGAGGCCGAAGAATTTCCGCGCGAGGCTTGGCTTCTCCGGCAGCTTCTCGCCGCGCTCGATTTTGCGAAACTCCGCGACTTTCTCCCGCACCACGCTCCCGGGAATCGCGAACCCGAGTCCCTGCGTGGGCACCCCCTGCGGCGTGAACGACATCTTCACCGACGAAATCCCGACGAGCCGCCCCGCGATGTCCACGACCGGCCCGCCGCTGTTGCCGGGATTGATGGCCGCGTCCGTCTGCACAAGGTTCTGATATTCGTTGTCGCCGACGGTCACGCTGCGACCGTTCGCGCTGAGGATGCCGCGCGCGACCGACGAGCCGTAGCCGAGCGGATTCCCAAGCACGAGGCATGTCTGGCCGAGCAGGTTTTTCGAAAGATCGTTCAGCGCGATGAACGGGAATTTCTCCGGCGCATCCACCTTGATCATCGCGAGATCATGATCCGGATCGCCCGTGATGTAGCGCGCCGAATACGTCTTTCCCGCGGGCGTCGTGACCGAGATTTTCATCTCCGCCGCCCGCTCCACCACATGTGCGTTCGTGATGATCGTCCCCTTGTCATCAATGAAAAATCCCGATCCGAGGCTCTGGACCTTCTGCTTGATCATGCGCGGCGGCCGCATCGCGCCGCCGAAAAAGTCGTTGTAAAACGCGTCCATCG
>JBDSAR010000689.1:0-15260 GCA_039922035.1 Chthoniobacteraceae bacterium | reverse complement strand
CACCGAGTAGGTGGCGATTCCGGAAGGATCATCGTCGGCTGCGCCAGCGACGACCCCGGGGCCGAGGTTGGAAAAGAAGCGGCGCAGACGTCCGGGCTTTTTGCTGTCGTCTGTCATGGGCTCTTTCAGGGCGAAGGGGAACGCACGTGCTGTGTCTGGCACCTCGGTTTCCTTCAATGATAATCGCAGACCGTGGTGCTCTGGACGCCTCCGGGTGACCAGCCGCTTGCCACGCACGAAGTGGCGCGGCAGCGTGCGCGGATGCCGAAGACCTCCGACATCCGCATCCGCGAAACGCAGCTTCATTTCCTCCCGACGACGCTGCGCGTGCCGTTGAAATTCGGCGCGCAGATCGTGGAGCGCGCGCTGTGCGCGAGGGTGCGCGTGACGGTGGAGGATCGCAACGGGCGCACTTCCGAAGGCTGGGGCGAGACGCCGCTGAGCGTGGCGTGGGTGTGGCCTTCACCGCTCTCTTGGGAGGAGCGCGAGGCGCGGATGGTGGCGTTCTGCAAAGTGATCGCGGCGGAGCTTCCGGCGCTGGATCTGGCCGGGCATCCGATGGAACTCGGCGACGCCTTTCAGCGCACGCGGCTCGATGCACTGCTCGCGGTGGCGAATGCGGGGCACTCGGAGCCGATGCCGCATCTCGCGGCGCTCGTGTGCCATTCGCTGTTCGACCTCGCGATGTTCGATGCGTTCGGAAACCTGCTGAAGCGACCGGTCTTCGAGACGCTCGGCGAGGAATTCCTCACGGCGGACCTCGCGCATTTTCTCGACGGCGACGCGCGCTTTGCCGGGCTGCGGCCTCCGCATTTTCTCCTGCCAAAGCAGACGCGCATCCCGGTGTGGCATCTCGTCGGCGGACTCGATCCGCTGGAGCAGCAGGACCTCACGGGCAGCGAGCCGAAGGACGGCTACCCGGTGCTGCTGCGCGAGTGGATTCGCACCGACGGGCTGAAATGCCTGAAGATCAAACTGCGCGGCAACGACGCGGCGTGGGACTATGAGCGCATCGTGCGCATCGGCCGCATCGCGATCGAGGAAGGCTGCGAATGGCTCACGGCGGACTTCAACTGCACGGTGACCGACCCGGCCTATGTGTGCGAAATTCTGGATCGTCTGCTCGCGAATGAGCCGCGCATTTACGGCATGACGCTCTACATCGAGCAGCCGTTCCCATACGACCTTGAGGCAAACCGCATTGACGTGCGCAGCGTGAGTGCACGCAAGCCGCTCTTCCTCGACGAGAGCGCGCACGACTGGCGCTTTGTGCGACTCGGCCGCGAACTAGGCTGGACCGGCGTCGCGCTGAAGACCTGCAAGACACTCACCGGCGCGCTGCTCTCGCTCTGCTGGGCGCGCGCGAACGGGATGACACTCATGGTGCAGGATCTCACGAACCCGATGCTCGCGCAGATCCCACACGTCACCCTCGCCGCGCACGCGGGAACGATCATGGGAGTCGAGAGCAACGGCATGCAGTTCTGCCCCGAGGCCTCCGCGCCCGAGGCAAAAATCCACCCCGGCCTTTACCGCAGACGCGATGGCGTGCTCGACCTGAGCACGCTCGGCACGACCGGCTTTGGCTATCGCGTCGAGGAAATCGCACGCGTGCTTTGATGGAGCGCTGCCCGTCCCCGGCGGCCACCCAATCCCGCGCAGCGCAGCTCTTCTTTCTCCGCGCTTCTGTCCCGCACGGAGAATTCCCCGGCAGACGATGGGACACCACCGGGGATTGGACGCATGGAGAGTAGATCTGCGCTGCGCGTTTGAAGGTGGCCGGCGGGACGCTCGGCGCTCCATTGCTCCGATATTCGCATTGAACGCGCACCATGCTAGGTTGTCACACTGCCACACTGACTATGAAACTAAGCTCCCTGTCCCATTCGCTCCGACTTCCACTTCTCGCGACACTCGCATTTTCCACGCTGGCCTTCGCCGAGAACAAGCTGCCGGACATCGCCGTGGATGCCGCTCCCCTCGAGCGCACCCATGAAAACAGCTTCGCCCCGATCGTCGAAAAGGTGTCGCCCAGCGTGGTCACCATTTCCATCAGCAAAAACATGCGCATCGGTGACCGCGGACCCGGTCGGAATCCGCTCATGGATGATCCTTTCTTCCGCAAATTTTTCGGCATTCCCGACGACGAACATGGAGGCGGGAGCGACGGCGGCAAGGACACAGGCAAAGGCCGCAAGCGCTCGATGCCCGTCGGCCTCGGCAGCGGCGTCATCGTGAGCAAGGATGGCTACATCATCACAAACAACCACGTGGTCGAGCAGGCGGACGAAATCACCGTGACGCTGCACGACGGCAAGACGGAACTGAAGGCAAAGAAAATCGGCACGGATCCCGGCAGCGACATTGCAGTGATCAAGATCGAGGCGAAGGACCTCAAGCCGATCACTTTTGCCGACAGTGACAAAATCAAGGTCGGCGACGTCGCGCTGGCCATCGGCAATCCCTTTGCACTGCGGCAGACGGTGACGAAGGGCATCATCTCCGCCGTCGGACGCAATCAAACGGGCATCTCGGAATTCGGCAATTTCATCCAGACGGATGCGTCCATCAACCCCGGCAACTCCGGTGGCGCGCTTGTGGATGCACTTGGACGTCTTGTGGGAATCAACTCCGCCATCTTCAGCCAGAGCGGCGGCAACATGGGCATCGGCTTTGCGGTGCCGTCGAATCAGGCGCGCGGCGTGATGGAGAGCCTCATCAAATTCGGCAAGGTGCAGCGCGGATTCCTCGGCATCCAGATGCAGCCGCTCGACGAGAAGCTCGCGAAGGAATTCAAGGCGCCGGACAAGGACGGCATCCTCGTCGCGGAAGTCGTGCCCGGCGGCGGCGCAGAAAAGGCCGGCGTGAAAAGTGGTGACGTCATCGTGAAGATGAACGGCCAGCGCGCGGATGACATCGCGGCGTTCCGCAACTCGATCGCGAACTTGCTGCCCGGCACGAAGGTGGATTTGGAAGTCGTCCGCAACGGCAAGCCGCAGACCATCGCCGTCACACTGGTCGAGCGGCCCGGAAATGGCCTCGCGCTCGGTGGCCCTGGTGCGCCGGCACCTGCCCCGGCAAAAGTGCCCGACGTCCTCGACGGAGTCACGGTCGCGGACATCAACCCGGAGTTTCGCAAGAAATTCGCCATCGGCGACGACGTGAAAGGCGCGCTCGTCACGCAGGTGAGTCCCGACTCTGCCTGCGCCGACGCCGAGGTCCGAGCGGGCGATGTGATTGTGGACATTGACGGCAAGAAAATCGCCAGCGCGGACGAAGCCGTGAAACTCAGCGAAGAAGTCAAGACGAAGTCCTCCGTTCGCCTGCGCATCTCGCGCAAGGGCGCAACGCAGTTCGTCGTCGTCGAGGAACGCAAGGAATAGCCGGGGCAACCACTCAACGAAAATGGCGCGCGGACCTCACGGTCTGCGCGCCATTTTGATTTTCGCCGCTGGCAACCCGATCGGCTCAGGCAATGTCGCAGCCGTACCACACGGAGCCGGGGCTCCTTCGCGTCGGAGCAGGTGGACGGGGCGAGGGCGCCCCGGCTCCTTGTCCTAGTTCGAACGCAGCGACCAGATGCTGTCGCTCTTCTTCACCGCAGGCGCAGCCTTGCCGGAAGGGATGGCGAGCACCTGCCCGATGCGCAGCTTGCGTTCGTCCACGATGTGGTTTGCAGCCTTCAGCGCGCTGATGCTCACGTGATGCTTTACCGCGATGCCGCCGAGCGTCTCGCCGCTGGCGACGACATGCGTGGCGCTGCCCGCGCCAGAAGGTTTTGCGGGTGCAGGTCTCGGTGTCGGTTTCCCAGCAGGCTTTGCTGCGGTGAACGGCTTTGTCGGCACCGGCTTCGACGCGGCTTTCGGCGCGGGCGCACCCTCGCGGGCGGCCTGCCGTGACTTCACGTATGATTCCAGCGCGGGATCGATCTGGACGATTTTTGCATCGAGCCGGCGATCCGCATCGCGGTATGCGGACTGCACGCGTGCATCACGCAGCGCGATCGTTCGGACTTGCTGGTATTCCTTTTCCGTCGCCGCGGAAGAAGCCGCGCGAAGGCCGTGCGGAAGAAGGAAAATGGTGAGGGTGAAAACGAGGATGCGTGAAATCATGCGCGTGCCGTACCGGAAAGAAAACCCGTCGGCAAGGACGCGCTGGGAGCGCGCACAAGGAGGTGCGAACAGTCCGGTCGCCGTCGTCGCTTGCGCTGGAGGCGCACCACTCTGCGGTAGCACGGAGGGACGCGCGGCGCAGGAGCATGGCCGGCACAGGAATGGACGCCGCTGCCTGCTACTTTGCCGGCTCCGCGTTCCAGACTTTGATGTCGCCGAAGTAGCCGTCCTTGCCCGCGACGCCGAGTTCGATCTTCGACTTCGTCGCGTGGCCGATGCCGGCGGACTTCAGGTAGCCGACAGCCTTCCCATCAATGCTCGCGCGCATCTCGTCGCCGGCGACTTCGACGGTGAAGGTGTACCACTTGCCGGGCTCGAACTTCGCGGGGAAGGTGGCGCTCTTGCCGGCCATCATCTTGGCGACTTCCGCTTTCTTCGTGGGATCCTTTTGCAGTGCCTTGATCTCCTCGTTCTGGCTGCCGTCGCGCTCGTCGAGCATGACCACCTTGTCGAGGCGGATCTGCGCGCGGGCGATGTGACCATAGTGCGAACCGGTGAATTTCCGATCGTCGAATTCGATGTCGATCATTGTCGCGCCTTCGAACTTGATCTTCGCCTCGACGACGCTGTCCTTCGTCGGAATTTCGAGGCCGAAAACGGCGGCGTGCGCCTTCACCTCGGGCTTGCCGTCGGCGGCAGGCACGTCCTTGTCGCGCGTCTGCGTGCCCTTGAGCATGCCGCCCTCGACCTTGAAGGTGTCCACCACCCGATGCCAACGCTTGTCCGGCGTGCTGCCTTTGAAGTCATCGGAGAACAGGAGCTCCTTCTTTTTTGCGATCGGATGCGAAGGGATGGCCGGAGGCTTCGGTGCTTCAGCAGCGAAAGTGGCGGAGGTGACGAGGCAGGAGAGTGCGAGGATGGGACGGATGTTCATGGCGGGTTTGGGATGGACGGCAACAGTGGCCGGGTGCTTCGGAGATTGGCAAGCAGAAGGACGCAGGCGCGCACATCCGCACGGAAATTTCTCGCGCGAAACACGGCGTTTCGGCAAGATTCAGAGAAGCGGAAAAAATACCCTGTTCCCCTTCTCACCGCCGTCTTCGAACTCCATGAACCCCTTCCCTTTTTTTCCTGTCGTCGCGGCAGCGGTGTTCCTCGCGTGTCTCACACCGCCCGTTCATTCCGCTGACGCTGCATCAAAGCCTGCCGTATCTGCCAAGCCCACGCCGAAACCGCGAAAGCCCGAAGACGCAAGCACGCCGGCACCGGTGAATGCCGCACGTCAGAAGGCATTTCTCGAACGGGCGAAGGACAAGGACATCCGGCTATTGTTCCTCGGCGATTCAATCACGGAATCTTGGAGCAAGAGGGGCAAGGCGGTGTGGGAGGAGTATTACGCAAAGTACGATGCCGCGAATTTCGGTCTGGCGGGCGAACACACGGAACACACGCTCGGACATATCACCGGCGGCATCCTCAAGGGGCTGCATCCGAAGGTGGTGGTGCTGATGATCGGGACGCACAACGTCGGCCACATCCCCGATGAGCGCCCGTGGTGGGTGGCGGACGGCATCGGAAAAATCGTGAGGACGGTGCATGAGCGATTGCCAGAGACGAAGGTGCTGCTTCTCGGGATTTTTCCACGTGAAAAAAAGGATTCCCGGCGCCGCAAGCAGATCGCGGAGATCAACGCGACGATCAGCAAACTCGACGACGGCAAGAAGACGCGCTTCCTCGATCTCACGCCGAAATTCACCGATGCGAACGGCGATATCCCGAAGGACATCATGCCAGACCAGCTTCACCCTAGCGCGAAAGGCTACCAGATCTGGGCCGACGCGATGCAGCCGCTGCTGGATGAGATGATGAAATGAACCGTAGGCGTGGGCGGAAGCCCACGTCCGCGCTCTTCCGAGCGCGCCTAAGAAGCGGTCACCCCGCGACGAGGAACAGGCCGCCGCAGATCAGCGCCACGCCGAGGCCGATGCGCAGCGTGATTTTTTCCTTCAGGAAAAGTGCGGCTGCGACGACGATGACCACGCGTTCGATTCCCTCGAATGGATAGTACTTGCTGAGCGGAATTTCCGAGAGTTGCGAGAGGCCGAGGAAAAAACTGAGCGCCATCGCGGTGATGCCCGCGGCGAATGCACTCGCACGCTGGCCGAACGGTTTCGTCGCACCGGTCTCGTCCATCGCGACTTTGAAAAACACCTGGCCGACGACCTGCAGCACAAACGTGAGCGTGACGAGGATGACTGCGAGTGTGCTCATAGGATCGCAACCTTGCTCATGCGTGTCCGCCTTTTTCCTCCGCGTGCGCGACGGCCGGCGCGGTGATCATCACGCCGAGGAAGACCAGCGCGATGCCGATCCACTGCCGCGTGCCGATGTGCTCATGGAGCAGCCACCAGGAGCCGATCGGAACGAGCACATGCTGCAGACCGGTGAGATTGTAGGCCACGCTGAGACGGATGCTGCGGAGCGCATTCAGCCAGCACAGCAGGCTGCCGATGCCCGCGATGACGCTGAGCCACACCCAGCCGGAGCGGAGCTGCGAGACATCAATCATCGACTGCGCGACGACGGCATCCGCGCCGCGCTTTTTCAAAAGCTCGGACACGACCACGAGCACGACGGCCAGGAAAACCTGCACCAGCGGGTGCCCGATTCTTTTCAGCAGCCCGGCGATCAGAGTTCGTGGGCGTTCGGGAATTTTTTGATCGTCTTGTCGTGCCGCACCGGCTGGAGGAAGCGGAGCGCGATTTTGAAAATCGGGTTGATCAGGCGGGACGTGTGCCATGCGTAGAGGTCGAGCGGCGCGAGTTCCATGCGGAGATGGAACTTCGGGTCATAGTTGAGCGGCGCGGTGTAGTAGCGTTTCAGGCCGTTGTCCAATGCCCACTGCACCACGTCGCGCCACGTGACGAAGTAGAGGTGCAGGTCGAGTGCGACCGCGTAGTCGAGGCCGACATTCAGATCGTGGATCGTGTCGCCGTGAATGATGCACAGCGCGAACGCGACGATCTTCCCATTCTGCCGCCAGAGGAAAAAGCGGGCGCAGTCGGACATCTCGCGGCTGATGCGGAGCAGGAAATCCCTCGTGAGTTCCTCGAAGCGCAGTTCCGAGCGCGCGAACGTCTGCGTGTAAAGCGGGTGGATTTCGTCAATCACGCCCGAGATGTCCGTCACGACTTCGAGCGAGAGCGGCGGGTGCTCGGTGAGCTTCTTGAATTTCCGCCGCAGGTTTTTGCGGAACGAATAGCTGACGCGCTTCTGCAAAAATTCCTCGAAGCTCGCGAAGTCAAGCGCGAGCCCGCACGCGGGCATGGACGGCGCGCGGCTGTATCCGCGCGAGAGCAGCGGTTTCAGCGCATCGCGATATTGCGACGGGTAGTCCTTCAGCAAAACGATCGAGATCTTTTCTCTGCGCGCGAAAGCCGCGAGCGCATCGGTGAGCGCATCCACGGCCCACGCCGCCGTGCTATCGAGCGAGCCTTCGCTCGCCGAGCACCCGATCATAAGCATGCGGAGCGACAGCCAGTTCGGGAAAATCTTGCGCGGCCAGTTGAGCATCGCGCGCAATTTGCCCGGCATGCCCGCCGTGAGATCCTGCTTCACGAAAAAGATCTGCTGCATTGCGACTTGGCCAGTCGTGGAATTTTCGAGGAAGAGGTAGCGATGATCGAACTGCCCCGCGAGCGTCTCCGCAGTGATCCGGTGATAGCGGTGATCCTTCGCGTGCCCCGCGAATGCCTTCTGCCACCGGGCGAGATCGTCGCCTTCAAGCGAGGACACGATGCGCGCCTTGCCGTTCGAAGTCGCGAACTCGACTGGCATCGCCGGGGAACTGCCGCCCATCACGCGAACTGCTCCTCGCATTCGCGAGCAGCGCGATTTTCCCCGGCGCGATGCGACGCGCCCGGACTCGGAATGAATGTGATGTCGGCAAACACGCGCGCAGTTTTCGGAAAGTCCGCCGCAGTTCAATCTCCTTCGTGTGGTTTGTGACCCCTGTGCCTTCGAACATGTCGTTGCAGTGCGTCACGCAAAGGCGCAAAGAAAGCACTGCACCCCGGACACTTTGCGTCTTTGCGCCTTTGCGTGACCCATTTTTGAAAATCCGGCGAAACAGCTTGGCAGTCGCGCTCAATACGTGTCTTGTGCGCGCCTTATGGGACACTGCAAAGGCAAAGACAACGTGAAGAAGCGCGCCGTACGCCGCAAGAAAACCGAACGCCTCGCGCTCGCAAAGAGCCTGGCGGCGGCGAAGTAACGCGGCCATCCGCTTCATTCGCAGAGCGAGACCTCAGGAGTTTTCCTGAGGTCTCTTTTTCGTGACGTGAAACGACGGGCCGGAATCGGAAACAGGATGCTTTTCCGAAGTCCTTGGTGTATTTCCGCCGCCATGAATGCGCCCGCCCGCCTGCTGTCCTTCGCCTTCCTCGTCTCCACTCACGCGCTCGCGGGAGACTGGCCGCACTACCGCGGGCCCGCGCTGAACGGCTCCTCACAGGAAGCCATCGGCACGTTCCCCGTGGGCGGGCCGCGTGAACTCTGGCGCGTCCAACTCGGCACCGGGCTGAGCAGCGTGACCGTCGCGGATGGGCACGTCTTTTCCGCCGGATACCAGGGCGGCAAGGAGGTGCTGCAATGCCTCAGCACCGCGAATGGCCGCGTGCTGTGGTCGTACGGATGGACGGCGAAACTCGGCAACTACCTCTTCGAAGGCGGCCCGCGTGCGACGCCGACGCTCGACGGCGATCGCGTGTACATGCTCGGCGCAGACGGCCACGTCGCGTGCGTCTCGGCGGCGAACGGCAAACCGTTGTGGGAGAAAAATCTCGTCAGCGATTTCGGCGGACGCCGGCCTGAATGGGGCTTCAGCGGTTCGCCGACAGTGGATGGGAAAAACGTGATCCTCGACTGCGGCGGCAAAGGCGCGAGCACCGTCGCGCTGAACAAGGTCACCGGCGAACTTTCCTGGAAATCCGGCGACGACGAGGCCGGCTACGGCAGCCCCATCACCGCCACGCTGAACGGCACGCGGCGCGTCCTCATTCTCAAGGCCGACGCGCTCGTGGCGCTCGACACCGCGAGCGGCACCGAGGCTGCGCGCTTTGACTGGAAGACGTCCTACAAAGTAAACGCCGCATCCCCGCTGCTCGTCGGCTCGCGCGTGGTCGTCTCGGCGGCGTACAATCACGGCGCGGGCGCATTCGACTTCGGAGGCGGCAAGCCCTCGCAGGCGTGGTTCACGAAAAACATGCACGCGCATTTCAACTCGCCCGTCGCACGCGGCGGCTTTGTCTTCGGCATGGATGGCGAGGCCGGGAAGCGCCGCGCCGCGCTCGTCTGCCTGGACCTCGCGAGCGGCGATGAAAAGTGGCGGGCGAAGGAAGTGAACAACGGATCGCTCATCGTCGCAGGCGACAAACTCGTCATCGTGACCGAGGCTGGCGACCTCGTCATCGCCGCCGCCTCCGGCGCGGGCTACAAGGAACTCGCGCGGAAGAAAGTCCTCAGCGGCCGTTGCTGGGTGCAGCCCGCGCTCTCGGGCGGGAAAGTGTTCTGCAAAAGCAACAGCGGCGAACTCGTGGCACTGGATCTTGGCGGCAAGTAGCGGGTATGGGCATCATGAGACGTTCAAAGGCGGCGCAGCACTGGGAGCGGCGACAGGAATGTCGCCGCGCGTTGCGCGCACGCTCATCCACAGATCAACCGGCCAGCGCGGATCGTGACGGGCTGAAGCTCGGGACTACTTCTCCGGCCACGCCTCGTGCTTCACGGTGAGCTTCAGCGCACGCGCAAGCAGCGACTTTCCCGGCTCCATGCGATGCCAGGGCGAAGCACCGCTCGGATGCGGGAGCGGGATCACGTCGAACTCATGGCCGTGCCGTTTGACGCGGAATTTTTTTCCGATCACATCGGTGAGTTTTTCAAACTGGATCAACTGCAGGATCGCGAGTTTGCCGATGGGCAGCACGAGCGCGGGGCGCAGGATGTCGATCTCATCCGCGAGCCAGCGCGAGCACATCGTGATCTCGCCGGGGTCCGGCACGCGATCACCACCGGCCTTCGTCTTGCCGGGAAAGCAGCGGCACACCGCGGCCATATAGATGCGCGCGCGGAAGTCCGCCTCGCTCCATCCGCACGCGGCGGTGAACCATCCGTAGAGCGTCTTGCCCGCAGTCCACGCGAACGGGCGCCCGAGGATCGGCTCCTTCACTCCGGGCGCCTGCCCCACGCTCATCACACGGGAGACCACGGCACCGCCGCTCACTGCGGGACGGTGCATCTTCGGGCAGAGCGTGCAGGCGCGGATGTCGGCGACGAGCGCATCGAGGCGCCGTGTGGTGTCAGCTTGCGACTTGGCCATCGGTGATTGGGTTTCCACGGAGAAATTCGCGCGCACTCATGCGTTTTTTTCCCTCAAGCTGAACATCTGTGGCGAGCACGCAGCCGTCGCCGGTGCCGATGAGCAATCCATCCTCGCGCGACTGCAGCACACTCGCTGCGAGCACAGGCTCCACGAGCGGCGTCGCGGAGAAAATTTTCAGCCGCTTGCCGCCGACTCCTGACGAGGCGGCGGGCCACGGATTCATCGCGCGCACTTTCCTCGCGAGGATTTCGCGGCCTGCGGAAAAATCGAGCTGGCCGTGCTCGCGTGTGAGTTTGCCAGCGGACGTCACGCCTTCGGTCGGCTGCGGCGTGCGCGGGGCGCGGCCTTCGCGCAGGAGTGCGACTGCCTCCGCGAGAGCGAGCGGCGCGAGTTCCGCGAGACGGTCGTGCAACGTGCCGCCGGTCTCGTCGGGCGCGATGGCGATCTCTCGCATCAGCAGCACGTCGCCGGTATCGAGGCCCTCGTCCATGAACATCACCGCGACGCCCGTCTTTTCATCGCCCGCCTCGATGGCCGCCTGAATCGGCGCAGCACCGCGCCAGCGTGGGAGCAGCGACGCGTGCAGGTTCAGGCACGCGACCTTCGCCGCATCAAGGACGCCCTTCGGCAAAATCTGTCCATACGCCATCACGACGATGAGGTCCGCGCCGAGCGCCTGCACTTCCGCGACGGCCTCGGGCGCGCGCATCTTGACCGGCTGCAACACGGGAATGCCGCGGACGAGCGCGAGACGCTTCATCTCGGACGGCTGGGTTTCGTGATGATGCCGCCCCACGGGCTTGTCCGGCTGCGTGACGAGCGCGATGACTTCCGTGTCCGGCGTGTCGAGCAGCCATCGGAAACTCGGAATGCCGATGTCGCCTGTGCCGATGAAAACAACGCGCATTCCAAAAAACTTCCGCCCGCTACTTCACCTCGCAGATCGCGTCCACAATCTCCTTCACCACGTTGATCGGCGCGGCGAGTGCATTGATGTTTCGCACGCGCTCCGGGCCGTAGAAATCGAGCAGCGGCTTGCTCTCCTCCTCGTAAGTCACGAGGCGGCGGCGAATCGTTTCCTCGTTCGCGTCGTCGAAGCGGTTCTCCTTCAGCGCGCGCTTGCGGATGCGATTCACGAGCTGTTCGCGATCCGGGCACGAGAGGTGGAAGACGCGCCGCACATCAATCATGTCGCGCATGATTTCCGCCTGCCGCTGGTTGCGCGGCACGCCGTCGAGCACGAGCGCATCAATGTCCGGCTTGAACGCATGAATGCCCACAAGATGACCGATGTGCGCGCGCAGCAACTCCATCGTGATTTCATCCGGCACGAGCTGTCCGCGGCTCGAGTAATCGATGAATTTCTGACCGATGATCGTGCGCGTATCGAGTGCGCGGAAGACATCGCCCATCGAGAGGTGGAAGAAGCGCGGGATGTTGCCGAGGATTTTGCCCTGGGTGCCTTTGCCACTTCCGGGCGCGCCGAGCAGGAGATAGGTGCGGTATTGCATGACGGAAAGCCGCGCATCTTCTTTGGAAACGCGAATCCGGCAAGGGCGAAAGATGGCAGGAAATCCGCAGGATGCGGTGCGCCGATCAGTTAAACCAAAGTGCGAAGCCGAGAAACTGACCGCGGAAGACACCGTTGGTGGTCTTCCAGAATTCGGAGGAGGTGATGGTTCCGTTTTCCAAATATGCCGCGGCACCGGTGCCTTGAATCCACAGGATTAGATCGAACGCCGTCGGCTCGGTGAACACACGGCGCAGGTTGACACCCCGGCCGCCAGCTTCCCGCCAAAATGGCAGCAGCTTCTTGCCTGCGAGGATCGCATCCATCTCGTCGAGAAAGCTGAACCATCCCTTGATCATTTCCTCCGAGACCTTCGCGCCGCCGAGCACACTGGTCTGCTTCGGGTTCGGGATCCATTCGCTGTCGTCATCCGTCTCGGCGAGGATCGCTTTCCACGACTGACGGCTGAGCTTTGTCACTTCCTCCAGATGGTGAAGCGCCGACGCCATGCGCTGCGGGTCCTTCACCGGAAAACTCAGCAGATGGATGAACGCGAGGCCGTCGAGGATGTCGTCCATGCTGTCACCAAAGAAGCCGCGCTGGCCGCGCTTGCGCTGCTTGAGGAAGTCGAACGGCGTGTCCGCATCGGCAAAAAATATCGGAGCCGTATATTGAAACAGCCGCTGCGTGTCGTGGGCGAGGATCACCTCCCCGATGGCCGAGAGCAGATGGCAGTAGCCTTGCAGCCAGCGCACATCGCCCAGGTCCATTTTCACGAGAAATCCCTTCGCATCCTCGCCACTCGCCCGCGCCCCGGGCATGAGGCGCGCCATCACTTTCCAAAGCACCTCGTCCTCCCCTGCCCTGCCGTCGCCATCAAAGTCCAGCCGCACGAGCCCCGGTCGCAGCGAGATCTTCACGTCCGCGTTATCACCGACTTTCGCGAGCGTCTGCGCCACCTCTCCCAACCGTGCGACGAAGTCAGCGATGACTTTCCGCGCCGATTCATTCGTCACCCGCTCGGGCTTCTGATTGTGCGGCACGGGCAGGCGCAAAAATGGAATCAACTGGCCGAAAAGCGAGTCGCGCAGCCCAAGGCGGTGCCAGTCCTGTTCCAGCTTCTCCAGTGCGGAGAAAAACTGCGCGATGCCGAGTTGGAATCGCAGCGAATCATTCTTCGCATCATCACCGAGCGCGGACTCCAGCGCCTTGATGCCGTCGCCCAATTTTCCTTCTTCGAGATACCCCGCAAGGATGTCCCCCGAAGGACTGGCAGCGTTGATTTGCGAACCGACGAAACAGAGGAGGAAAAGAAGGATGAACCGCATGGGAGAAATGGACTCCCGGAGATTAGGAAATCCTTGCAGGCAAAGAAACCGAAATCGCCCTGACACTGATGCCAATTCATCTCACGAGGCACGCCCCGTGTCCCTCGGCAAACACGATTGCCCCCTCACGCCCGCGCCTTCGGCTTCGCGCCGCGCTTTGGCTTGCCGTAGGTGACGGGGCGTTTCTTCGGCTCGATTTTCGAGAGGCCAGTCCCGGCTTTCAGTTCGGCGATCTGATCGCGCAGCAGCGCGGCCTTCTCGTATTCGAGGTTGCCGGAGGCGTGGAGCATTTCCTCCTCGAGTTCGCGCAGCGTCTCGCTGAGCGAAAAGTTGCCGCCGGCTTCGTTCACGACGGAGCTTTCGATTTCGCGGCCTTTCAAAATCGTGTGCAGGCTCTCCTGCACGGCGCGCTTCACGCTCGTGGGCGTGATGCCGTGCTTCTCGTTGTATTCGATCTGTCGTGCGCGGCGGTATTCGGTGATGTCGAGCAGCGCCTGCATGCTTTTCGTCACGACGTCGGCGAAGAGATAAACCTGCCCGTTCACATGGCGCGCTGCGCGGCCGGCGGTCTGGATAAGCGAAGTCTGCGAGCGCAGATAGCCCTCCTTGTCGGCGTCGAGGATGATGACGAGCGAGACTTCGGGAAGGTCGAGGCCTTCGCGGAGGAGATTGATGCCGACGAGGATGTCGAACTCGGCATTGCGCAGCGCGCGCAGGATTTCGACGCGTTCAATCGTATCAATGTCGCTGTGCAGGTAGCGCACGCGCAGGCCGGAATCGCGCAGGTAGTCGCTGAGATCCTCGGCAGTGCGCTTCGTGAGCGTGGTGATGAGCACACGCTCGCCGAGTTCGGTGCGCGAGCGGCAAAGCTCCATCGTCTCGTCAATCTGTGACTTGAGCGGACGGATGGTGATTTTCGGATCGAGCAGGCCGGTGGGCCGGATGATCTGCTCGACGACGAGCGCCTTGCCCGGCGTGTTCACGTCGAACTTGTCCACGGGCTCGATCGCGCCGCTCGGCCTCACGTCCGTGTTCGCGCTCACGACAAAATCGGGCACCTCGATCACGCCGCCGAACTGCGTGCGGCTGACCGGCAGATACTTCGTGTTGCCGACGACGCTGTTGCGAATCTCGAACTCACCCGGCGTCGCGCTGACGTAGATCGTCTGGCCGGCCATCTCCATGAACTCGGGGAATTTCAGAGGGCGGTTGTCCATCGCGCTCGGGAGCCGGAAGCCGTATTCGACGAGCGTATTTTTCCGCACGCGGTCACCCTCATACATGCCGCCGATTTGCGGGACGGTCGCGTGCGATTCGTCAATCACGAGCAGGAAATCGCGCGGGAAAAAATCGAGCAGCGTGTAGGGCCGCGAGCCGGCGGGGCGTCCGCTCAGGTGGCGCGAGTAGTTTTCGATGCCGCTGCAAAAGCCCATCTCCTGCATCATCTCGAGATCGTACTCCGTGCGCTGCTTGATGCGCTGCGCTTCGAGGAGCCGGCCATGCTTTTCAAAGAAGATGACCCGCTCGTGCATCTCCTCGCGGATCGTCACGAGCGCGGTGCGCAGGCGATCACTCGTCGTCACGAATTGCTTCGCGGGGAAAATCACGATCAGCGTGAGCTGCTCGCTCACATGCCCCGTGAGCGGATCGAAGCGCGAGATGCGGTCAATCTCATCGCCGAAAAACTCGATGCGAACCGCGATCTCATCATCGGCCGCGGGATGCACCTCCACGACATCGCCGCGCACGCGGAAGCGGCCGCGCTCGAAGGCGATGTCATTTCGCTCGTAAAGCATGTCCACGAGTTTGCTCAGCACCATCTCGCGTCCGATTTTCTGCCCGACTTTCACGGTGAGCAGCATCGAGAGAAAATCCTCCGGCGACGCGAGGCCGTAGATGCACGACACGCTCGCGACCACGAGCACATCGCG
>JBDSAR010000688.1:0-2609 GCA_039922035.1 Chthoniobacteraceae bacterium | reverse complement strand
GGCGGAGGAGGGCAAGGATCAGAGGCACCGCAGACATGCGGATGCATTTTTCACCGGTCCGATCGTAAATCTCGAATTCGTCTTCAAGGCCACCGAATGGGAGAACTTGAAAAAGGACAACCGGCGCTATGCGGAATGCACAATGATCGAGACTGCGCCGGACGGGAAGAAGATCGAATACAGGGACGTCGCCGTGAAGCTGAAGGGTGCGGCGGGGAGTTTTCAGGGGCCGGATCAGAAGCCGGGACTCACGGTGAGCCTGCACAAATACAAGGGCGCAGAGCGCTATCACGGGATGGAAAAATTCCACCTGAACAACGGTGCGCAGGATGGGAGCCTGCTGAATGAATTCGTCGGCGGCGAGATGTCGCGCGCGGCGGGCGTGCCGGCTTCGCGCTGCACGCACGCGATGGTGAAATGGAACGGCCGCGACATGGGGCTGTATCTTTTCAAGGAGAGCTTCACGAAGGATTTCCTGAGCTACTTTTACGAGAGGACTGATGGCTCGCTCTACGACGGGCATTTCATCGCGGAGATTGACGGGCCGCTGGAAAAGCAGCAGGGCGGCGACAAGTCGGACACGCGAGATTTGAAAGAACTCGCCGCGGCGTGCAAGGAGGGCGACGTGAAGGTGCGCTGGCAGAAAGTGGCGGAGCGGCTCGACGTGGACGCATATCTGCGCTGCCTGGCGATGGAGATATTTCTCACGCACTGGGACGGCTATAATTTCAACCGGAACAACTACCGTGTGTACTTTGACCCGAAGACCGGGAAGGCGAACTTTTTCATCCACGGGATCGATCAAATCTACGGCGATGCGAACTGGCCTGTCGTGCGCGATCCGGGCTCGCTGGTCGGGCAGGCGGTGTGGAGCAATCCCGAGTGGAAGACGCAGTATTTGAAGATCGCGAAGGAGATTTACGAGAAGGCGCTGAAGCCCGTGGACTGGGATGCGCGCATCGCCGCGCAGGGTGCGAAAGTGAAGGAGGCGCTCACCCGTGCGAATCCGCAGTGGGGGAAGGATTACGAGGGTCAGATCAATGGCGCACGCAGCCGTGTCGCCGCGCGGCTGACTTCGATTGGGAAGCAATTTGGCGACTTCCCGAAGCCGATCGAGTGGGTGAACAACGTCTTCAAACTCGGCCTGAAGCAGTGGAACGCGCAGGGCGGCGGCGCGCTCGACGAGCAGAACGTGGACGGCAAGCCGTGCCTGCACATCCGCGCGGACAATGCTGCGGCCGCGTCGTGGCGGCGCAATGTCGTGCTGGAGCCGGGGCGCTATCGTTTCGAGGCAATGGTGAAGACCGCGGGCGTCGAGGGCGGCGACGAAACGGGCGATGGCGCGGGCCTGCGGATCAGCGGCGGCAAACGCAAGGGCGTGAACGGACTCACCGGCAGCGCGTTGTGGCAGAAGATCGGATTCGAGTTCGACGCAAACGCCGGCGAGACGGTCCTCGTTGCGGAGGTGCGTGCGCCGAAGGGCGAGGCGTGGTTTCAGGGCGAGAGCCTGCAGATCGTGCGGGTGAAGTAGGGCGGTGCGGTCACGGAGCGGCGACTGCTGCCCAGTCGCACACGGCGACAGGAATGTCGCCGCCCTTTGCGCCCCGTCGTCCACCCGTGCTCATCCTCGCGCCTTTCGTGCGCTTCGAGTCTTCGCTGAGAAAATGCGGTCCGCTTTTCGGATCGGTCCGCGTGGCGCGGAGGCTCTGCTTGCGCGGGTGCGGGGGCGTGAGCATCGTTGCGGATATGTTTCTCCGATCCCTGCTTCTGCTCGTCGTCCTCTCGGTGTCCGGCTTTTCGGCAGATGGTGATGGCGCGAAGCAGGCGCGCTTCTTGAAGAATACGCGGCAGCTCATCTACGAGGGAAAACGGAGCGGCGAGGGCTACTTTTCGGAGGATGGGAAGCGGCTGATTTTCCAGAGCGAGCGAGAGGCGGCGAATCCGTTTTACCAGATCTACACGCTCGATTTTGAGAGCGGCGATTCGCGGCGCGTGTCGCCGGGAATGGGCAAGACGACGTGCGCGTTTTTCCAGCCGGGGACGGACAGGCTCATCTTCGCGAGCACGCATGAGGATGCGGAGGCGGCGGCGAAGCAGAAGGCGGAATTGGAATTCCGCGCGAGCGGGAAGCAACGGCGCTACTCGTGGGACTACGATGCGACGATGGACATCTTCTCGTGCAAGTCCGATGGCACGGACATCGTGAATCTCACGAAGTCGCCGGGCTACGACGCGGAGGGATCGTTTTCGCCGGATGGGAAGCAGATCGTCTTCTGCTCGCTGCGCGCGGCTTTTCCGCTGGAGAAACTCACGCCTGAGCAGGGCGCGCGCTACGACAAGGATCCGGCGTGGTGGGGCGACATTTACATCATGAACGCCGACGGCTCGGATGTGCGCCGCCTCACAGAAGCGCCGGGCTACGACGGCGGGCCGTTCTTTTCGCCGGACGGGAAGCGCATCGTGTGGCGGCATTTCGACGAAAGCGGGATGGTCGCGGACGTGTGGACGATGGCCACGGACGGCAGTGACAAGCGGCGCCTCACGGACTTCAAGTGCATGTCGTGGGCACCGTATTTTCACCCGGGGGGGAAGTATCTCATCTTCACGTC
>JBDSAR010000687.1:0-3977 GCA_039922035.1 Chthoniobacteraceae bacterium | reverse complement strand
ACGAAGGAGGAATTTCGCCGCCTGCATCGCGACGTGCTCGAACCGCTCGGCCCCACGCTACTCGCGCTCGCCGATCGCCCGAGCGACGTGGCGTATCTCGACAGCTTCACCGCGCAGATGTTTGCCGGGCGCGGCAGCTACGGCTCGCGCAACGAGGAAGCCTATCTCACACTGCTGCACGCCCAGCTTCAGCCGCAGGTTCTTTTTGAAGACACGCTGCTACAGCGCGGGCTCGATGGGTTCAAAGTGCTCGTGCTTTCCGATTGCGACGTGCTTCCGGCGAGCGTGGTGAAAAGCGTCCGCGAATTCCAAAAGCGCGGCGGCATCGTCATCGGCGACGAGAATCTCGCGCCCGCGATCACGCCCGACATTCGTCTGCCGAAATTCACCCGCACCAAAAACGCCGCTGCCGATCACGCTACGATCCTCGCTCATGCCGCGACCTTGCGCGCCGCGCTCGATGCCAGATACACGCGGCACGTCGAGAGCACGAATCCCGAAGTCGTCGTCCGCTGCCGCCAGTCCGGCGAGGGCAATTACGTCTTTGTGGTGAACGATCGCCGGGAGGCCGGCGACTACGTCGGCCAGCATGGGCTGGTGATGGAGAATGGCGTGCCGAGCGAAGCCGAGATCCTGATCCATCGCCCCGGCAGCCATGTCTATGATCTTGCCGCCCATCGCGAAGTCACGGCCACCACGCGTGAGAGCGGGCTGCGCTGGACGGTGCAGCTCGGCCCGTGCGAAGGCGGTGTCTTTCTCGTCGCGCCCCAGCCGATCGCCCGCGTGCAACTCGACGGCGCGGATTCCGCGAAGCGCGGCTCCGCCTTGAAGATCGCCGTCATCGTCGCGGATGGAGCCGGGCAACCCATGCACGCCGCCATTCCCCTGCGCGTCGAGATCGCCGACCCCGCCGGGCGCGCTGCGGAAGGCAGCGGCTACTACAGCGCCCGCGATGGCCGCCTCGAACTCGCGATCGACCTCGCCCCCAACGACGCTCCCGGCACCTGGGAAGTGCGCGCCACCGAGTTGGCGTCGGGCCGCACCGCGCGCCATTTTTTCCGCCTCCTGCTGAAACCGTAAACGCCCCCACTCACCCCTCCAACGCCGACCCCCGTCAACCGAACACCTATGACACCTCCACGATTCCTCACCCTGCTGCTCTGCGGCTTGCTCCTTTTTCCCTCACTCCTGTCAGCCGCTGAATTGCTCATCGGCAGCGCGACGGTGGACATCACGCCGGATCAGCCGGTGGCGCTGGCGGGGCAGTTCAGCACTCGCATTTCAAAAAAAGCCGAGACGCCGATCGTAGCGGCGGCGGTGGCGATCGAGGCGCTGGAATCCGGCCAGCGGCGCGATCTCGCGATCATGATCTCGTGCGATCTCGTGGCGATCCGCGAGGGGGTTCAGGAGCAGTTCCGGCAGAGGCTCGCACCGCTGCTGCCGGGTGTGGATGTGCGCAAGGTGTTCCTTTCCGCCACGCACACGCACACCGCTCCGGTGACGACAGAGTTGAAAGAAAATCGCTACCTTTACCAAATCCCGGCGGAAGGCGTGATGCAGCCGGATGCGTATGTGGACTTCCTCATCGGACGCCTCGCGCAGGTGGCGGTGGATGCGTGGAAGAGTCGCAAGCCCGGCGGGGTGAGCTGGACGCTCGGGCAGGCTGTCGTCGGCTACAACCGCCGCGTGGTGTATTCCGGCGGACAAGCGCAGATGTATGGCAAGACGACCATGCCGAACTTTCGCAACATCGAGGGCGGCGAAGATCACGCGGTGGAGACGCTTTTCTTTTGGGATGCGGAGAAACATTTGCGCGCGGTGGCGATCAATGTGGCCTGTCCGGCCCAGGAGGTGGAGAGCCGCAGCGCCATCAATGCGGACTACTGGCACGAGGTGCGCGCGCAATTGAAGGCAAAGCTCGCGCTGCCCGATCTCACCGTCCTCGGCTGGTGCAGCGCGGCGGGCGACCAGTCGCCGCACTTGATGTATCGCAAGACCGCCGAGGAGCGCATGCTCAAGGCGCGCGGTCTGACGCGGCTCCAGGAAATTGGGCGGCGCATCACCGCGGCGGTGATGGACACCATGGACATTGCCCGCGCTGACATTCGCACGGACGTGCCCTTCGGCCATGTCGTCGCTGATCTGCGCTTGCCGCCGCGCAAGGTTTTGCCGCGCGAGTATGAGGACTCGAAGAGGGCCGTCGCGGATTTCGGCGTGCTCAAGAATCCGGACAATCGGATGCTCACCATGCTCGGGCGCGACAAGGAGGTGATGCGCCGCTTCGAGGAGGCGGACAAGCTTCCGCCCGTCGCGGTGGAGCTGCATGTGTTGCGCATCGGCGATGCGGCCATCGCGACGAATCCATTCGAGCTGTTCATTGATTATGGCGTGCAGATGAAGGCGCGCAGCCCGGCAGAGCAGACGTTTCTCATCCAACTTGCGGCCGGTTCCGGGATGTATCTTCCCACGCCGAAAGCGATCGAGGGCGGCAGCTACTCCGCGCTCCCGCACACGAACAAAGTCGGCACCGAAGGCGGTCAGATGCTCGTCGAGGAAACCGTGAAGGCGATCCGCAGCCTGTGGCCGGCCACGACGCAGCCGGTGGTGGCAAAATAATTTCCCATGAGCATCCCACACGCATTCGCGCGCCGAACGGCGCTCACCCTTGTCCTCCTTTTCGCAGTCTGCCCTGGCCTGCGCGCGCGAGATGCGCAGTTCGAAGTCGCGGTGCAGCACGACATCATGGTCCAGATGCGGGATGGCGTGAAGCTCGCGACCGATGTCTATCTTCCGGCTCGCGCCGGGCAGCCGCTGAATGAGCGCACGCCGGTGATCCTCACGCGGCTGCCTTACAACAAGGCCGGCGCGAAGAGTTTCGGCGAATACTTTGCCGCGCACGGCTACGCCTTCGTGGCGCAGGACACGCGCGGGCGCTACGCTTCGGAGGGCGTGTGGCATTTCCTGACCGACGACGGAAAAGACGGCTGGGATTGCGCGGACTGGATCGGCAGCCAGCCTTGGTCGAACGGAAAAATCGGCATGGTCGGCACGTCGTATGTCGGCGGCACGCAGCACGCGATGGCGCTCGAAAAAGTGCCGCAGCTCGCGACGGTGATTCCAGTGGATGGCGTGTCGAACATGGGCCGGCAGAGCGTCCGCAACGCGGGCGCGTTCGAGTTGCGGTTCTGGAATTGGATCATGCTCAATGCCGGCCGCGGCAGCCGGGCGGCGCACGATCCGGGCACCGCCGCGGTGCTCAAGGAAATGGCGGATGCGCGCTTCCACTATCTGCCGCTGCTGCCGCTGCGAGCCGGCACGACGCCGCTGAAGCTCGCACCCGAATACGAGGAATGGCTGACGCAGGCGATGAGCCACGGCGCGGACGACGCGTTCTGGTCGCAGAACGACATCCTCGGCGATCCGTCGCGCTACAAGGACATCCCCGTCTATCTCGTCGGCGGCTGGTATGACTCGTGGGCGGGCAACACGACCGCGAATTTCCGCGCACTGAGCAGCACTTTGAAAAGCCCCGTCTATCTCATCATGGGGCCGTGGATTCACGGGCAGCAGGGCAAGTCCGCGCACGGTCAGGTGGACTTCGGGGCCGATGCCGCCATCGCTGACGAGCGCGCGTGGCGGCTGGAGTGGTTCGATCACTGGCTCGGTGGAAAGGAAAACTCGGTCGGCAAAGCCGCGCCGTTTGCGACGCGCGTGCGCATCTTCGTCATGGGCAGCGGCGACGGCGGCAGGACGGAGAAGGGCCTGCTCCGGCACGGCGGCTCCTGGCGCGAAGAGCACGAGTGGCCGCTCGCCCGCACGCGCGCGACGCCGTTTTACTTTCAGCCCGGCGGCGGTCTCGCGACGGAGAAACCGGCCGCGGCGAGCGCGAGCACGAGCTACGACTTTGATCCGCGCGATCCCGTGCCGACGCTCGGCGGCAACATCTCCTCCGGCGACGGCATCATGCAGCAGGGCGC
>JBDSAR010000686.1:0-22396 GCA_039922035.1 Chthoniobacteraceae bacterium | reverse complement strand
CAGCAGGTGAAGCTGAAGCTGGCACCCGAGGCGCTGGCGATGCTCACCGATGGAATCGATCTGCGCGGGGCGAAGATGCGGCAGTGGTTCGAGCGCGAGTGAGCGGGCGCAAGAAAAACGCATTGCTGCCGAAGAAAATTTGAAACGTTTGCACGGTGCGGTTGTCGAACACGCGCGATGCCCGAAGCGACGCCACGCGAATGCGTGACGCGGAAGCGTCTTCCCTTGCAACGCGGAGCGCCATCTGCGCAGCCGCCGGAGCGGCAAAAAGAATTGAGCGAAGAACTCGCTCGCGCGACGGCGGAACTCAGTGAGGCACGCACGGAGATCAAGTTGCTGCGCGAAAAGATCGACGCACTGATCCAGCGTCTCTTCGGTGCGCAGAGCGAAAAGCTGGATGCGGGGCAACTGCTGCTCATGTTGCAAGGCATCGATGCGCCGGGAAACGAAGTAAGCCGCTCACTTTTTCCGGTGAATCTGAAGCGGCAAAAGCCCCGGAGCCCGTGGAAGCGGAGGCACCACGGCGCTCGACGGCCCCATCGCCTCCGCGTGAAAAGCGCGGCCCGCGCGTGCCGGATCATCTTCCCGTCGTCGAGGAAGTGATCGAACCCGAGCCCGTGAAGGCATGCCCCGAGGCGTGGCGGCGCATCGGCGAGGAAGTCAGCGAGCGCCTGGACTATGAGCCCGCGCGCTTCCTGCGCCGTCGCACGGTGCGCCCGAAGTATGTGCAGCGCGGCGTGCTCGACGCCGTGCCGATCGTCGCGCCGCTGCCGGACTCGCTGCTCGAGCGCAGCATCGTGGCACCGGGACTCCTCGCACAGATCGTCGTGGCCAAATACTGCGACCACCTTCCGCTCTACCGGCAGGAATCGATCTACTGGAGCCGCCACCAAGTGTGGCTGCCGCGCCAGACGATGGCCGAATGGATCGCGCTGGCCGCGGAGTGGCTCACACCCATCTATAACCACATCCGCAACGAAGTGCTCGGGCATGGCTATGTGCAAGTGGATGAGACGCCGATCCGCTATCTCGCGCCCGGCAACGGCAGCACCAAGCTCGGCTACCTCTGGACCTGCGGAGTCCCGCGCGGCGACGTGATCTTCCACTGGGAAACCAGCCGCGCCGCGACCTGCCTGGAGAACATCATCCCCGTGGACTTTTGCGGCACCCTCCAGTGCGACGGCTACGAAGCCTACGACTGCTTTGCGCGGCGACGCGGCGGGAAGATCCTCCTCGCAGGCTGCCTGGCCCACGTGCGGCGCAAGTTTTACGAGGCGGCCGAGACCGCCCCCAAAGTCGCGGGATGGTTCCTGCGGCACTTCCAAAACCTCTACGCACTCGAAGCCCGGCTGCGCCACGCGCGCGCCGGCCCGAAGCTGCGGGAAGCCGAGCGTGCAAGTCTGAGCCGGCCCGTGCTGGCAAGGCTGCACGGTGCCCTCGTGCGGTTGAAAACCCAGCGCCGCTTCCTGCCACAGAGCCTCATGGGCAAAGCCATCAGCTACGCCCTCAACCAATGGCCCTCGCTGTTCCTCTTCCTCGAAGACGGACGCCTCGAGATCGACAACAACCGGATCGAAAACGCCATCCGCCCCAGCGCCATCGGCAAGAAGAACTGGCTGTTCATTGGCGATGCCCGTGCCGGTGACCGCAGTGCGATCCTCTACACCATCATCGAGTGCTGCCGCCGCCGCGGCCTCGATCCGTTCACCTACCTCCGCGACGTGTTCACCCGGCTGCCCTCGATGACCAACTGGCAGGTCAAAGAGCTGACGCCCGAAGCCTGGGCGAAGGCGCCACAGCAAGTCGTTCTGCGCGCCACAGCATAGAGGTCATAGCCCATCGATCTCTGACATCTGCGCTCCCGCATCAGAGCCGCAGCAAAACTCTGTCAATCGGCGCTCCGGCGGACGCTTACATCAGAGCCGCAGCAAAACTCTGTCAATCGGCGCTCCGGCGGACGCTTACTGTCCACGTGAAAGCCGCAACGGTCATCTCACAGCCTCCTTCAAGACCCGGAAAGCCCAGGGCCCTTCGGAAACGCAATTTCATGCCGGCCCCATCCGGGCGGACACCGGTGGCGTCAAATTCCCACCGACTCCCAGGCCACCTTCACAACATTTTTTGCCTCCGCTTCAGACTTGCGCGCCACCTGCAATCGGCTCACGCCCCATGTCAGCAAAGGTGCTCGTCCGCACGAGGCAGGCCGTCAGCACTTCATACCACAAAGGACCGATCTCCCCGTGACTTTCCATTGAATGCCACCATCACAAAGTAGAATGCATGATTGGGAATCCCGAAATTGACGTGCATTCTGCCATTGTCCCCGTCTGCTTGTATTTTTGCTGTTTGACTAGCGCGCCAAACACATCCCCAAGTCACTTTACGTTGCCGGAAAGTCACGGCTTTCAAGTTCTTGAATGCGATTCAGCACGAATCCGACTGGCCCTTTCTTCCGAACTTCCGGGCTAACCCTTGCCGTCTGCGGACTCCTGACACCTATTCCTGCGGAGGGCTTGGGAATTGGCCAAACTCGGCTTGTGGCAAATCGCGGTAGGTGGAAAACCTGGCATCCTGGAGATGATCATTGTCATCAGAGCCGATTCCCTTGATTCCGAAACGGCCGGCAATCTCAGTGCCCTTGTCATAGAGGCGGCTATTGTCCCATTCCAGTCCGTCGGGAGCAACACCATCCTTTATGTTTACCCAGTCAAAGGCTCTCCCGTAGCAATGGTAACTCTTTCGCGGTTCGACCGCCTTTTTGCCGACGCCATTCACAAACTTTGTGTAAAGCTCCATCTGCTTACCCTCTGTTCGGGCGGCAAAATGGATATATGGATTATATCCCATCCGACGCATTTCAGTAAGCCATCTGCGAACCTTTTCAGCAAAGTCAGGCTGGAGTGTCCCAATGTTCCTTGCGGATACTTCGTCATAGCGCGCCTGCCTTGTGCTAGGGTTTGCCGGAATGATGTTTGCGGAGACCACAGGAGCGACACTTTTGTTAGGTACAAGCGTAGAAAGAAGCGCAGTCGCGGCACCGTTCGTTTCATTCTGGCTGACAGCAGTTCGGTTCCCGGATTTCGGAAAAAAGACGGTGATTAGGTCTTTAACGTCGTTGCCCTTCGTTGCGGCAGCCTTCTCAACCTGAATCCGCTCCTCCTGTGTCATGCCGGATGTTGGCGTTGGCGGAATCCCCAGCGACCACGCCAATCCGACGCTGATCTCACCGATTTTGTCATCTGGACCGACATCATATACTTGGCAAGGTATCGATATCCGCTTTCCTCCTGGGCTTTGCCACGAGACCCAGGCAAAATCTCCTACCGTTATACCGTAATATTTGCCAAATGAAGGAGGGATGACGACACCGAAAAAAGTACGCGAGTCACACGAGTCGCCATGCCTGTCATGGAGCGCCGTCTCCGGGTTGTAGTCACCATCCCGATCCTTGCCCCCGCCGGGACCGTCCGTATCAATATCCGCATCGGTCATGACATAGACGGCCTTGGCGCTGCTGCCATCCACCCACGCGATCGCCTTGCCTTGGGCAAGTCCTGAAAATGAAAACTTGGTCTCCACCCCATTGGTCAAGGGAAGGCTATTCACCCAGTCGTCGCTGAAACCCACCTTGCTTCCTCCAACTCCCGCAATGGACTTTCGCAGGCAACCGACTGGAACACGCTTCCCTTCGACCAGCACTTCATCTGCTCTAAACAAGTATTTGTATCCATCTTTCATCTTCCCGGTAACCAGCGCAGCAAGCGTATCCGGTGAAGCTGCAGTGAAGAGTTCCAGCGGGCTTGTGAGGATGTTTGTACGCCCCTCATATTGCACCTCGTTAAACTCAGATTGATCCGTGGTATTTGTTGAGGCTGTAAGGCTGGTAATTTGGAATCCCCCTTCTTCGATGAATCTCAGTTGGTCTTCAAGCTCAGTGAGTTTGAGTAATTTCTCGATGCTGCGTACGCGGATGTTAGACATGGGTTATGAAGTCAATCTTTGTGAGACTAGTTGGTGCGCTTCGGTGCCGCGCCCGGAGTATCCGTTGACGTGCTCGGCTTGATGGCCGGCGGCAGACTGCTTGTATTTCCATTGTTGCCGCCAGATACTGCGGGGGGTGGGACAGGGGGATTCGTTGGTTTCAATGGGCCCGAATGCACGGGTAGCCTTAACATTCTAGAATTCGGCGTCGAGGCGTCTGTCGCATTTCCAGACTTTTCGGGAGAAAACGCATTCTTCCATCCCTGTACATCGTCTTTGGTGCGAATGGAAGCGACCTCGTCTGCCAAGGTTTCAATCGGGTCATCACCAGCTTTGATTTTTGTCTTATGCTTTCGGAGGATTGCAATCGCGCGCTCCTCGTCATGGCCAAGACGCATTGCCACAACTTCACCGGAAAGCACTTCACGGGCTCTGCGAACCTCTGCCGAAACACCCCGACTTGAATCCGCTCCCTTCGGTGTTTTGGACGTTGTTCCGGGTTGAATGCTCGGTGGCAACGGATCGCCGCCTACAATCGATCCGCCGGTCGTATCGATTCTTCCATTTGAAGCCACGGCATGGGCACCGTTGTTTGCGAATGCCGTCGCCGCCGCCGAACTCTTCACCGCGGCATCCCCGATTGCGAACTTCTCCGAGATGGTGATGCCACCCAGGAATTTCGAATGCACGAATATCTCGGAGACCAGCGTTGGCGTGTCCTTCACGCTGTCCCTGTTTCCCGCAGCGTCGTCCACACCTTGCCGGAGAGAGTCACCATAGGCTGTCTTTCCGGTAGGGACGTAATAGAGCCCCGTCCGGGCATACCCGAATTTCACATGCGGGATCTGCGTCTTTGGGTTTTCGCTCACGTCAAGGCCCACGACGGTAGCGACGCTGCTCGTGATGTAGCCGTTCGTGGTGCAACCTTGGGTGAACAGCATTGAGACTACCGCCGCGACAAGGGGGAAGACATGGGTGAACAGGTTGTTTTTCATATATATGTCCAGTGAACTAATGTCGGCCACCCGAGTTGCAGGCGGATGCCTGGACTGTGAGTGGTTTCCTCGGTGATGAGGCCAGGCTCAACTGCCCTTCCCACCTCGGGGGGATCTGCGCGAGCAAGCGCTCCGAATAGCCGACAATCAGGCCCCGCATGGCAGGATTGCCTTGCAGGGCGACTCCGAGCAGGGATGTCTTGGTGATGAGGGCGGCTCCTTGCATCTGCTCTTTCGTGGAAAGCACACCGATTCCAATCACCAGACTGTGACGCGTGCCATCCTTGCCGGTCCACGAGCAGGAGGCGACGGCGAACGCCAGGAGCAGAATAGGAAGCAAGCTGATCTGGGAGGCTGCGTTCATTCGCTTTGAATACTACCCAGCACCTCACTCATAACTCCAGCAATTTGTTGAGCCTCGGCTTGACGAAACAATTCTTGGTGACAGTCCGGGTAATTGCGCCCCCGTTGGGAATGCCTTCGATGCCTAGCTCCTTGGGGATGTCGTCGGAACGCTCCAAGCGGCGAACGCTGGAGTCTTTTGCGAACGGTCTCGTCTAGGTCGGCAATGGTGGTGCCGCCGAGGTCGAGAAGTTTGCGAAGGGCCTCTGGGATGAAACGGATGGGGCCGAGTTCGCCGGGCTTGGAAAGTTCGGGACTGATCAGGAATGCCCGGGTTTTCTCCCGGCCTATAGCGTAGTCATGGTCACGGATGCGGCGCTCGACGAACCCGGCGAAAGCGAACAAATTGCCGCTGGCCAGTTCGCTGTCCTTGGGTGCGTAGATCACTTTGTTAAGAACACCCGCCTCGTAGTTGCCGAGTGACACCGGCCCGGAGATGGTAATGGCAAGATGTTTTGGCATCGCTCGGCTGGCTTTGGCGGTTGCTTCTTTGTGCGGCGCCGAAGTCGTTCGGCCTGCGAAACGACGTGTTTGCTTCACGACATCCCGCTCTTCGCACTACCAGAGCATGATGGAAGCCTTCTGATCCGGCTCGGTGTACATGACCCGCACCCGGAGAATGTATTTCGTGCCTTTCACAAGCTGCACCTTGATGCTTGCGTTCTTGTCATCTCCGCTATCGTCGTCGGCGGCGATCTTGGTGAGCTTCGTTCCATCCCGCTGAAAGAGGACCATGACGCTGTCGATCGGACCAAACGTCCGAACTTCATAGGTGCCACTGCTTTCGGGTTCAATGCGGTAATTGGCTTGGTGACCATTGGGAACGGTCAGGGTTGTGCTTTGCATCGGTATGAGGGCGGGATGCCTGTCGTCGTTCAAGGCCGGATAGAAGGTCTTGATCCACTTCTTGTCGCGCACGGAAAGGCCCCCTGCGGGGGTGAGGCCGTTTCTATATTTTTTAGGCTTCAGGATTAGGCCCGGTTCAAACGGATAGTGCATGATGCTGTTGGGATCCCACTTGGAGCCTTGCACGCTATCCGGGTTTATCTTTTCAATGATGTTGTGGAATGTCTTATCGTGGTCCCAGCTATTCGGCGGTTGGGCGAGGGAGTTATAGACCGCCGTTTCATTCCAGACGATGCCGGCGTTCGGATTCTGATGCTCATGGGGAAGGCCGAGGGTGTGGCCGATCTCGTGAACGCCAGTGTCGAGATCACTGGTGATATCCCATCCGATATTCAGAGTGGCTTCGGCTTTGGGAATGGTCAGGATTTCCCTGCCAATATAGCTCCACGAGCCGTCATCCGCGAAAGCGATGCGCATCATGCTGTCGATTGTATGGAGAACTTCGCGAAATCGGATTCCGATGCCGACGCCCTTCCATGTGTTGAAAGCGGTGCGCATGGCAGCCTTTTGAGGCTCGGGTCCCTTGAAGAATGCGTAGGTTATTTCGGTCCCATTCACCCATTTCTGGGCACTGACCAAGATGGCGGCTGCCCGCCCAGGGTGAACGCCCGGAGCGAAGGGGCGCGGCGGAGTTACGCGGATCGAACAGTGGCGGTAATTATATTTGCCAGCGACGGTGAGACCGGCACGGCGGGAGGATTTGGACGGAGTGGAGTCGGGAGCAGGCATGGCGGTGACAGTTGGGCGTGGTTGGGTTGAGAAGGTGATGAACATATCGGCGGGCTCAGGTGGTCATTGGGCAGCGGAAGAACGTGCCGAATCGTCGTGTGGCAAACCACGCCCGCGCACCGATGACATCGGAAGGGCCCCAAAGGTGTCACGTACACTGCCGACGGCGGGAGAGTGGCAGCCCTGCCGGTCGGTGTGGCTGCTGCGGGCAAGAAAGTTGTTGTTTTGCAGGCGACCGCCGAGAGCGGGGGCCCATAACAGCTTGCAGATGCCGACGGCCTGACTTTTCTGCACAGTCCCGGTGAAAACCATCCATTGATGCGGCATGCATGAATTGAAGCGGGATGCATTGTCGCGGCGCAATCGGGTGCATTACCTTTCCTCCTAGGTGGAATACCCAGACATGGCAGGGAGGGTTACCGGGGTATCATGAAAATCTGGCGCACACATTTTCCCCAATTTGAAGTGCCCTGATGGCCGGGATTTTCGGTCGCTTCGTGTCAATCTCCTGACGTCATTTTTTCAACTTGCCATGAACGGTGAGGGATCGGTAGTTTCACCCGCGATTTAGGATCGGGTGCCGGAGAGCCGGGGCGGTTCTGATGTTGAGAATGTTCCAGAATCTTATGAACATGGCGGCCCCAGACAAGAATCCGGAGACAGCACTGACTCGGGTGGTGCTGGTGGACGACCACGTTTCGGTGCGGGAGATGCTGCGGGTGGTCCTAGGTATCGAGGGCGGCTACGAAATTGTCGGCGAGGCGACGGGCGGGATCGAGGCGCTGAAAGTCTGCCGTGCCACGAGGCCGGCGCTCGTCGTTCTCGACCTCGCGCTGCCGGAACTGAGCGGGACGCACCTCCTGCGACTGCTCCAGCGGGAATCATGGGACGTGCGTGTGCTCGTGTACACCGGCGCGACGGATCAGCAGATGATGCGGGAGGCGCTCGCGGAGAGCCCGCACGGCTTTGTGCGAAAGGAGGATTCGCTCGCGGAATTGCGCACGGCACTGAAGGCGGTGGTCACCGGCGCGCGCCATCTTTCACCGTGGACTTCGCGGCTGCTGCCGCAGAAGGCGGATGAGGCGATGAGGAAGCTCACGGCGACGGAGCGGGCCATCCTGCATATGGTGGCCGAGGGACTTCAGACGAAGGAGATCGCGGATGCGATGGGCTCGACCGTGAAGACCGTGGAGCATCACCGCCAGCACCTGCGGGACAAGCTGGGCCTGCACGATGCGGTGGGCCTCACGCGGTTTGCGATGCAGCAGCGACTGCTCTCGCCGTGAGAGTGAAACGCGGTGGAATCTCCTTCTTTCCTCTGCGGAACTCTCATTCACACTCTGCGTCTCCGCGTTCAACGGGGACTTGCGACACACACTCTGAGATGCAGGGGACGCGCATTGCCGTGCGTGCGGGGTGGACGCGCGCGGTTGCTTCGGCAAGATTTGCGCGTGTCTCCGACCTCCACAGAACAGGCGCTGCGGGCGCACCTGCGCTCGCATAATCTCGCAGTGCTCGCGGCATCGGGTGTGGCGCTCGTCTTTTCCGCCGTCGGCTGGGCGGTGCTGTACGGCGCATCCTACTGGGTGGCGATGATCGTGGTGACGCTGGGGCACAATGGTGAAATGAGCGTTTCGCCGGTATTCGCGAAGGTGTTCCTCGGCACGGCTGCGGTGCTGCTCCTGGCGGCACGGGTGGACCAGTGGTTTTTTCCGGATGCGCGCGCGGTGGATGAGCGCCCGCCGGTGGAACATTTTGCGGACATCCTTTTCTTTGTGCCGCGCTTCACGATGTCGTGCTGGCAAAATCTCGGCGCACTGGCACATCTCACGGGCGACGAGATGAAGATCGCGGGACGGCTGATGGATCGCCTGAAGACCGAAGGACGCGTGTCGCTCCAGGAATTGTCCGCGCTGTTCGCGGACGGACGCCGCATGCAGCGGGTGATCGATTCGCTGCTGGTCACAGGCCTCGTGGATCAGCGCCGCGACGAAAACCGCACGTGGATCCACATCGGCGCGCTCGCGCCGGAGATCTTCCGCAGCAAAAGCCACGCACTGCCTGCGCCAGAGGATCCGCTGGCCGGGGTGCCGCAGGTGAAAATCCGCAGGCGCGTGCGTCTTCTGCCGCCGGACGGGGACGGTGGGGAGCCATGAGCGGTGATGGGACCTGCAGGCTGCCGCACCTTTGCCGCGGGACGCGCTTCACGGATCGCCGATCACCGAAACGCTGATCTCGCGCTGATGCGCCGCGGAGCGATGCTCGAAGAGGAAGATGCCCTGCCATGCGCCGAGCGTCATGCGCCCCGCTGCGATGGGGATCGTCTCGCTCGTGCGCGTGAGCACCATGCGGAGGTGCGAGGGCATGTCATCCGGCCCCTCGGCCGTGTGGATGAAGTAATCGCTGTCCTCCGGCACGAGGCGCTCGAAGAACTCGTGCAGATCCGTGCGCGCCGAAGGATCGGCATTTTCGTAAATGATCAGCGAAGCACTCGTATGCCGGATGAAGACGGTGACGGCACCCGTCTTCACTCCGCTCTCGCGGACGATGCGCGCGACCTCGTCGGTGATCTCGCTGGTCCCCTTGCCTCGGGTGCGGACACTGAATGCAGCAGTGTGCGCCTTCATGGGGCGCAGGGTCGCGCCGCGCGGATCATTTCCTCGTCTTGAGTTCCTTGGACTTCGCCTCCACGGTGTCCGCCTGGCTCTTGAGCAGCGCGGCGGCCTTTTCGGCGAATGCCTTGAGCGCCGGATCCTGCGCCGCCTTCGCTCCCTTTTCCGCCTCGGCAGCATTCTTCTTCGCCTCCTTGGCGTAAAACTCGAAATATGCGAGCTGCCATTTCTTGTCGTCCTTGATTGCGCCGAGCTTGCTCAAGGCCGCGGCGTCGTTCTTCGTCAGGCTGTTCGGGATTTTTTTCCCGTCCACTCCGTGCGCCATGGCGACATCCACGCTGGGCGTCCAGAGCTCGGTCGATTCCTTGCTGATCTTCGAAGCAAGGTCGAGCAGGTCCTGCGGCCCTTCCTTGTACTTGCCGCGCGTCCGCAGGGACATGTTAAGCTGAAACTGAATGCCCTCCGCAATGTTGAGATAGATGTGCGTATCAGCCGCGGAAAAAGGCTTCGCTTTCTCCGCGCCCGCCGGCGGAGCACCGGTGGGCGGCTTGGTTGGGGGCGGAGTCTGCGCGTCTGCGCCGGTGGCGAAAATGAACGAGGCGGTTCCGATGAGGAGGAGGCGGAGCGTTTTCATGGAGGTATTGTTTCTGAAGTTGCCACGCACTGGAAAGCAACGCGCCGCCCGCTGCAAGCCGGGAACGCGGGATCGCACATTTTCAAATCTCCGCTCATTCCGCCCGCAGCCCCGCCGATCCCGCTTCCACGCCGGTGCGTCCTCCGGGAAATCTCCTTCCACCACATCGCGCGGCGCGGCATTTTTCCTAAACTCGCGCTTGCCAAGGCGGGAACGCTCCACCAGATTGCGCGCCCTTTTTCCTGCCGCTGCCATATCCGGCCGGAGACGGTCGGGCTGCCGCGAGGCAGCCCGGACCAGGAGGGAAAACAAACCAAACATGGTTCCTCGTCGGGCTGGTGGCAGCCGGCCTTAATTCATCCGAAGCCTCGGGTGGCGACGACACCGCAAGAAAACAAACACATCATGGCAGATATCAATACAATCGTGGACCAGCTCAGCGGACTCACCGTCCTGGAAGTCGCTGACCTCGTCAAACAGCTCGAAACCAAGTGGGGCGTGAGCGCCGCGGCACCCGTGGCCGCAGCAGCACCCGCTGCAGGTGGCGGCGGCGCAGCCGCAGCACCCGCCGAAGAGAAGACCGCGTTCGACGTCGTGCTCAAGGAGGCCGGCCAGAACAAGATCAACGTCATCAAGGAAGTCCGCGCCGCAGTGCCCGGCCTCGGCCTCGCCGAAGCCAAGGCTCTCGTCGAGGGCGCTCCGAAGACCGTCAAGGAAGGCGCGACCAAGGCCGAAGCCGAAGAGATCAAGAAGAAGCTCGAGGCCGCAGGCGCCAAGGTCGAGATCAAGTAGTCCAATCCAAAGCGGAACACCCGGTTTTCGAGCCGGAACGTTTCCTTTCACAGACGCGCGAGGTGCGAAAGCCCTCGCGCGTTTTGCATTTTCCGGGGAGGCAGGATCACGGACATCTCCCGGCGGACAACTCGTGTCAGGTCTGTTTGCTGAGGAAAAGCAACACCGCACACCGCTGACCACGCTTCCGGCCATTGAGTGAGACCCATTCACCCGATCAGGAGTTCTGCCCACCACGACTTCACCTTCAGCGATGACCAATATGCCCGACATTTCATCCAGCGCTGATACCGGTGGCACCACCATCGCGACCCCGAATTCCCAAGATTAACTCTCTGCTTCCAAGCCCGAGGGATTCTCACCACTCACGGTGGTGGATGCGGCGTCCGCGGTGGACGCGTCCGAGCAGACCGGGATGCTCGCCTACGACGAAAGCTCCATGCGGAAGCTGAACCTCGCGGAAAAGGTGGAAGCTGCTGCGTGACGCTGCCGGCGGAAGCCCTCGCGGCCTAGCAGGAACGGCGCTGCGCCTTTACTCCCACTCGATCGTGCCCGGCGGTTTCGACGTGATGTCGTACACGCAGCGGTTGATGCCCTTCACCTCATTCACGATGCGGCTGCTGATGCGTGCGAGGAGATCGTAGGGCAGGCGCACCCAGTCGGCAGTCATGCCGTCCTGGCTCTCGACGACGCGCACGGCGCACGTGTCCTCGTAAGTGCGCTCATCGCCCATCACACCGACGCTCTTGATCGGCAGCAGCACGGCGAAGGACTGCCACACTTTGTAATACCAGTCGCTCGCCTTCATCTCGCTGACCACGATCGTGTCCGCCTCGCGCAGCACGCGCAGGCGCTCGGGCGTGATAGCGCCGAGGATGCGGACGGCGAGGCCGGGGCCGGGGAAGGGCTGGCGCTGCACGATTTCCTTCGGCAGGCCGAGCTGCGCGCCGACTTCGCGGACTTCGTCCTTGAAGAGTTCGCGCAGCGGCTCAAGGAGCTTGAGCTTCATGTTCTTCGGCAAGCCGCCGACGTTGTGATGGCTCTTGATCAGCGCCGCGGGATTGCCGGCGATGGCGACGCTCTCGATCACGTCGGGGTAAAGCGTGCCTTGCGCAAGCCACGCAAATTTTGGATTTCGGATTTCGGATTTCGGATTTTTTCCGCGCCCGCCCGCCAGTGATTTCACGGCGTCGTCGAAGACATAGACAAACTCGTTCCCGATGATCTTCCGCTTCTTTTCCGGGTCGGTCACTCCTTTGAGCTTTTTCAAGAACCGCGCGCTCGCGTCCACGTACTTGAGCTTGATTTTGAAATGCTCGCCGAAGACGCGCTGCACGTTCTCGGCCTCGTTCGCGCGGAGCAGGCCGTTGTTCACGAAGACGCACGTGAGCTGATCGCCGATGGCTTTGTGCAAAAGCGCCGCGGCCACCGAGCTGTCCACGCCGCCGCTGAGGCCGAGGATCACGTGGTCGCTGCCGACCTGCGTGCGGATCTTCGAGCACATCTCCTCGATGAACGATCCCATCGTCCAGTCGGGTTTCGCACCGCAGATTTCGTACACGAAATTTTCCAGCAGCTCCTTGCCGCGCGGCGTGTGGACGACCTCGGGGTGGAATTGCAGGCCGTAAAACCGGCGCTTCGGTTCCTCGATGACGGCGAAGGGCGAGTTGTCCGTGCGGCCGATGGCGCGGAAGCCGCGCGGGAGTTTCGTGAGCTTGTCGCCGTGCGAATTCCACACGTCCATCGTCTTGCCGAGGCCCTCGAAGAGCGGGCACTTGTGCGTGAGCTTGAGCTGCCCGTGGCCATACTCCCGCCGCTCGCCGTGCTCCACTTTGCCACCGAGGAAATGCGCCATGAGCTGCACGCCGTAGCAGATGCCGAGCACCGGCACGCCGAGGGAAAAAATCGCGCGATCCGGATGCGGCGCGTTCTTTGCATAGACGGAAGAAGGGCCGCCACTGAGGATGATGCCCTTCGGATTCAACGCCGCGATTTTCTTCGCGGGCGTGTCGTGCGGGAGGATCTGCGAATACACCTGACACTCGCGGACGCGCCGCGCGATGACTTGGGTGTACTGAGATCCGAAATCGAGGATGACTACGCAGGAATGTGCGGCCATGCGCGCTACCAGGCGGTCTTCTCGCGGTCCATCGCACGACCGGCGGGACGTTCGCGCGCGTCGTCGCGGAACTGATCGTTGCCGAAGACGACGGCTGGCTTGGTGGGATCACGCGGCACGTCAGATTCGCAACCGGTAAAGGTCAGGACCGTGGCCCCGAGAAGCAGAAGAAGGATGGCTTTCATGAGAGTGGATCAGAATGATCGGCGCGGCGGCACCTGTCGAGCGCCGCTTCAAAAAGGTCGCAGCATCAATCTCGATGGCCGTTCACTGCGGATGGGACGCCGAATTGCAACCCTGGCAGCCAGGCTCGAAGCCTGTGCCCCGCAGCGCGTCGAGCAGTTCGCCGTGGCGCTCGTGATGGTAGTGGTGCGCCTGGAATCCGAGTTCGCGCGCGGTGGCGATGTTCGCGGCGAGGTCATCAATGAAGAACGTCGTCCGTGGATCGATGCCGTGCGCGCGGCAGGCGATCTCGTAGATCGGTCGGTGCGGCTTCGAGGCCTTCGCTTCGTGCGAGTAGGTCGCGCCGGTGAATTTCGCAAACACGGGGAAGTCGCGGAAGAGTCCCTCGACGTGCATGTCGTTTGTATTGCTCAGCAGATAGAGGGGGAATTTTCCGTGCAGCGAATCCACCAGCGCAGTCATCGGTCCGTTCTCCGTGAAGATCCCCTGCCATGCCGCGATGAACTGCGCCTCGGTGCCGCGGTAGCCGAGCGCGGCGAACGCCTTCTGCAAAAACTCCGCACGCGAGACCTGCCCGTCCTCGTAGCCGTATTTCACCGACTCCATCCGCCGCATCACATCCGCGGCATCGGTCGCATCGCAAAACGGCGCCACCGCGCTGGCGGCGTGAAAGAAATCAAAACGCATGAGCACGTTTCCGATGTCGAAAAGAAAGGCGCGGATCATTTTTGAATGGGAGCAGGCTGCGAGAGGATGAAGCGCGCGATGTCGCGCGAGGCGTTCGGGCGGGAGAGCTTCGAGATGGATTCGTGCCAGCGATGCCACAGCGATGCGCTGTCTTTTGCGGCGAGCGTGACGGTGTCCACGATGGCGTCGTCCGTCTCGCAGAGTGCGCCGCAGCCGTTCTCGGTGATGAGCCGCGCATTCCCCTCCTCCTGTCCGGGCACGGCCTTCGTGATGATCATCGGCGTCCTCGCGGCGATGGCTTCCTGCGTCGCAGCGCCGCCGGCCTTGCCGATGAGGATATGATTTTGCATGAGCAGTTCCGGCACGAGCGGCGTCCAGGCGTGCAGCTCGATCTCGCGCCGCACGGCCTTCGCGACCGCGGCGATTTCACGGCCGAGGGACTCATCCTTTCCAAACGCGACGGTGAGCCGGATGCCGGGAATCTCCAGCAGCCGCCCGACGAGACGCGCGGCGACTGCGTGCCCGTGGTTGATCATGTAAAAGACGCGCAGCGGCTCTCCGTCTCCCGGTGGAGTGCGGACGGTTTTCGAGTCTGCAAATTTCATCGGCACCGGAAAACCGAGCGCATGCACACGCTCCGCCGGCACCGCGCTGCCGCGCATCACCGCCGCGGTCGCCTCGTTCGGCACGATCCAGGAATCCGAGCGGAACTTCCACCACACGGAGTTCACCGTGAGGCTGTCCGTCACGATCGTGTGCGAGGCGAAGGGCGGATTTTTTTCCGCGTAAATCCGGTCCAGCAGCCAGCCGTACACCGGATACACGGAGGCGATCGCGCACGGCTGCCGCTCCGCGAGCACCTCCGCGAACTTCCGCCTCAGCGCGCCCATCGTCGGCAGCGACCAGCGCAGCAGCGGCGTGTGATCCAGCGCGCGATAGACCATCGCCCACAGCGGCGCGGCGCGGTTGATGCACTCGATGTAGAGCCGCTCCGCGAACTTCTGCCTGCGCCCGTAGGTCTCGCGGAAAAGATCGCGCACTTCGGCCTCCGCACCCGCCTCGGCGAGCGCGGCGGCGAGCCCGCGCGCCGCGGCGTTGTGGCCTTCGCCGTAGCCGGCGGTGAAAATGAGGACGCGTTTCATCGGAAGGCCGTGCGCATAGCCGAGCGCGCGTCTGCCGACAACCGCCAACGATGTGAAATCGCGGTGAATTCGTTTCCCAAAAATCTGCGCGTGCTTTTTCCAGCGCCAACCGTAGCTTCTGGCACCCCAATTGAACCGATGAAAAAAATCCACGCATTCACCCTCATCGAACTCCTCGTCGTCATTTCGATCATCGCCATCCTCGCCGGCTTCGCCCTCCCGGTCTTCAGCCGCGCGATGGAAAAGGGACGCTCCACCTCCGACCAGAACAACCTCTCCAGCATCGGCAAGGGCATCCGCATGTATCTGAACGACACGGATGACTCGATGTTCTCGCTGAACACCGGCGACGCCTGGCAGACGGTGCTGCAAAAAAAATACGTGACGGACTGGAATGCGTTTCGTTCGCCATTTGACAAGCGTCCGAGCAATGCGGCCGCACAGCCGATCAGCTACGGGCTGAACAAGGGCGTGTTCGACACCTTCGTCGCGAGATGGGAAAATTCCCCTTCCGCAGTGGTGATGGGCGCGGCCAATGTGGACACCGGCATACCCGGCAAGGTGGTGACATTCAAAGCCGTCAACGCGGCCAGTGCCTCGGCCGATTCAGCGATCACGCAGCCATCCGTCGCAAGCTGCGGGACCCACCAGTCGAGGGAATCGATCAACGTCCTCTTCGGCGACGCCCACGTCCAGCAGCTCGACTGGAAGAAATACATGAAGGATCAGAACGCTGCCACGGGGCAGCAGTCTCAGGTGCTCTGGGAGACCACCGCCGGCGCCGCGGGAACGAACTGACGCCACCGGCGTCCGGGTTCAGACAAAGCGGCATTCCGCCGCCACCGCCACCTTCAGCAGCCGGACATACTTCGAGCGCGGGATCTCCGCGGTGCCGAAAGTGCGCAGGTGCGGCGTGCTCCATTGCGTGTCGAGCAAAGTGAAACCCCGCTCGCGCAACCGCGTGACGAGACCGACGAGCGCAACCTTCGACGCATCCGTCTCACGGTGAAACATGCTCTCGCCGAAAAACGCGCCGCCGACGGCCACGCCGTAAAGTCCGCCGGCAAGTCTTCCATCGCACCACGCCTCGACCGAATGCGCGTGGCCGAACCGGTGGAGGTTCACGTAGCTCTCGAAGACCTCGCCATTGATCCACGTCTCCTCGCGATGCGCGCACCCGCGCATCACGTCCTCGAAAGCCGTGTTGATGCGAATCTCGAAAAGGTTCTTCTTCAGCGTGCGCCGCAGTCCGTGAGGAATGTGAAATTGCTCGTCCAGTGGGATGATCGCGCGCGGGTCCGGCGAAAACCACGCGATCTCGCCACGGGGCGTAGCCATGGGAAATGCACCGCTGCGGTACGCGTGCAGGAGCAGGTCGGCATGGATCATCGTGCGCTGGGAGGCATGCGGTCGTGATTGAAAGCGGGATCCCCGCCCCGACACAAGCGTACGGATGCACGGGGAGCTTCAAGGAAGGACGCTTTGATCGCGCCCTCTGGCAGCAATCACTCCGCGCCGCTGCCAGCCATGTGCGTGGCATTGCGAAAAGATTTTGAAGATTCGCAGATCTCTGAGAGATGGCCACGGTCATGGCTCGATGCGTCGCGGAGCGTCCGCATTGAGAAGGAGCAATCGAAGCGCCCCTCCTTGCCCGCTGTCCTCCCCTTCTATTTTTTCTGCTGTGCGAGCGTGAACCAGTCCACCGCCGGCGCGGGCTGGCCGCCGCCGCCGCCACCCGCATATCGCTGCATGTCGCGCTTGCCCGCCTCCTGCGGCGCGCCGGGTTTGCGCTGCGAGTCCACCGTGGCGTTCGATTTCATCGAGAGCGCGATGCGCTTCCGCGGGATGTCCACCTCGACGACCGTGACCATCACCTTCTGCCCCGGCTTCACGATGTCCGCCGCATTCTTCACGAAAGTGTCCGCAAGCTGGCTCACATGCACGAGCCCGTCCTGATGCACGCCCACGTCCACGAACGCCCCGAACGCCGTGACATTCGTGACGACGCCGGTCAGCTTCTGGCCGGGCTTCAGGTCGTTCATCGTGTGGATGCCCTCGGCAAACTGGATGACCTCGAACTGCGCGCGCGGATCGCGCCCCGGCTTCGCGAGTTCCTTCAAAATGTCGTTCAGCGTCGGCAGACCAACCTCGTCAGTCGCGTATTTTTTCAGATCAATGCGGCTGCGTTTCGCCGAGTCGCTCACGAGATCACTGACGGTGCAGCCGACATCCGTCGCCATCTTTTCCACGAGCGGATACCGCTCCGGATGCACCGCCGATTTGTCGAGCGGATGCTCGCCGTCGCGGATGCGCAAAAATCCCGCGGCCTGCTCGAATGCCTTCGGCCCGAGTCCCGCAACCTTCAGCAGTTCCTTGCGCGATTTGAACGGCCCGTTTTCATCGCGGTGCGCGACGATGTTTCCCGCGACGCGCGAGTTCAGCCCCGAGACGTAGGCAAGCAGATGTTTCGACGCGGTGTTGATTTCCACGCCGACATTGTTCACCGCGGAGACGACCACGTCGTCGAGCGAACGCTTCAGCGCGGTCTGCTCCACGTCATGCTGATACTGCCCGACGCCAATGCTCTTCGGATCGATCTTCACGAGTTCCGCGAGCGGATCCATGAGCCGCCGCCCGATGCTCACCGCGCCGCGCACGGTGATGTCCTTGTCCGGAAACTCCTCCCGCGCCGCATCGCTCGCCGAATAAATCGAAGCGCCGCTCTCATTCACCATCACGACGGGAATCGTCGCGGGCAGCCCGATCGATCGGATGAATGCCTCCGTCTCGCGCGACGCCGTGCCGTTGCCGATCGCGATTGCCTCGATGTTGTATTTCTTTACGCACGCCTTCACGAGCCCGACCGCCTCATCCTTCTCCCGCTCACTTTTCTCAGGGTAAATCACGTCGTTGCCGATCAGCTTCCCCTGCCGGTCCAGCAGCACGACTTTGCATCCGGTGCGGAAACCCGGATCGATCGCCAGCATCGCCTTCTGCCCCATCGCGGGCGCGAGCAGCAGCTCGCGCAAGTTGCCCGCGAACACGCGAATCGCCTCCTCGTCCGCCTTCTTCTTGAACGACAGCCGCGCCTCGCCCTCCATCGCAAAACCGAGCAGCCGCTTGTAGCAATCATGCACCGCCTCGCGCACCTGCATCGCCGCGGCGGATTTGTTCTTCACGAAAAGCTGCTCGAGGATCGCAAGCGCGTCCTCCTCCGGCGGCGTCAGCCGCGAAAGCAGAAAGCCCTCGGCCTCGCCGCGACGAATCGCGAGGATGCGGTGCGACGGCGCACTCGACGCCAGCTCGCTCCAGTCGAAGTAGTCCTTGAACTTCGCGCCTTCCTCCTCCTTGCCCGTGAGCACCTTCGATTTGATCACGCCCTTCTCCGCGTAAAGTGATCGCATCCTCGCGCGTGCATTCGCGTCATCCGAAATCCGCTCTGCGACGATGTCCCGCGCACCGGCGAGTGCCTCCTCCAGCGTGAGCGTCCCCTTCTTGTCATCAATCTGCCACTCGCGCCCGGCGTATTCCTTCGCCCCGGCCTGCACGTCGAAAGTCACGTCCTGCGCCCACACCAGATCCGCGAGCGGCTCCAGTCCCTTCTCCTTCGCCGTGGTCGCGCGCGTGCGCTTCTTCTGGCGGAACGGCGCGTAGATGTCTTCGAGCGCATTCAGCGTCGCCGCACCCGCGATTTTCACCTGCAAAACTTCCGTCAGCAGCTTCCGCTCTTCGAGCGACTTAACGATGCTCTCGCGGCGCTTGTCGAGTTCGCCGAGTTGCTCGAGCCGATCGCGGATGGACATGATCTTCACTTCATCCAGCTCCCCCGTGCGCTCCTTGCGATACCGCGCGATGAACGGCACCGTCCCGCCCTCCTCCAGCAGCACTGCTGTCGCAGCGACCTGCCGCGGTTGAATGGAAAGTTCCGAGGCGATCTTGATGACGTGTTGTTCGAGCATGTGCGGTGAAAGAGCGCGCATCGTGCAAACGCGGACCGGCAGCGCAATCGGGAAAGTGTCGTTGCGTTTGGAGCACCGATAAAAAATCGGGAGCGCACGCTTCCGCGTGCCGGTTCGCGCACGAACGCCTGCGAAGCGGCAAAGTAGAACGGTATTCAAACGCAAAACGCACGCTGGCCCTATGCCGGTGGGCGTTTCGCCTGTTTGAATCAGAGGGCCGTTCGTGATTGCACTGCGCTTGATTACATTTCGTCACTCGCGGAGCGGAAGCTGCAAAGCCGCCCGAGCGGCAAGCCCCCGGTTTCAGACAATGCTCATCAGTTCCATCAACTCCTCTTTCACGGCGACGTCATTGCCCAAGGTTCGCGCGGCATGGTCCCGCACGCACTGATGGAATCGCTTCCTCAGCCGGAACACCTTCGATTTTAGCGCGGCTTCGCCAATGCCCATTCGGGCGGCGACGTTCTTGTAGGAGACCATCTCGTCGGGTTGGAAGCCGAGAAAGGGCTTCAGCATTTCGTATTCGGCCGTTTTCCCTTCGGACTCGACCTCCGTACGCAGCACTTCCAGCGAGTATTGCAACAGTGCTTGAGCCCAGCGTTTGTCGTAAAGCTTGTCCGCGCTGTCGGTATCGGCCTGAATATCGTGATAGCGCCCCTCGGCCCATTCAAAATCGAGGGAGATGGTTTTCCGGGCGTCGCGTTTCGCCGCAGTGGCTTTGTCCGCAAGATCCCCGGCGTGCCGCTTGAGGCAGGTCAGCAGAAAAGTGCGCAAGCGTCCCTTTTGTGGATCGGCTCTCTTTAGAAAGTTCTTCTCCAGCAACTGCTCGAAAAAGCTCTGGATGAGATCCTTTGCGTCATCCTCGGACCGGTGCGAGTGGCGTGCCCAGGCGTAGAGCGGAAACCAGTAGTTCAGGCAGATCTGCTGGAGCGCTTCCATACCCCCATCTTCGTCGTTCGATCCGCACACCTTGCGGATGAGCGTCCAGCGTGTGAGGGGAAATTCATGGTGGTCTGGTTGATAATTCTTCGGGCGGGAATCCATCGCAACTTTGCTTACCTCTGACCTCCCGGTGAAGCAAGCGTCGGCAAAAGTGCCGGCAGTTCGAGCGACGCGCAGGGTGCTCATCACAGTTTTTTTCACGATACGGCATTTTTACGAAACCGGCGGTTCGGAAATCCCAAGTAGGAAGCAGCAAGAAATCCTTCTATGAAAAAAAAGCACCAACTCCGTTTCCAGCACATCCTCATCGCCGCTCTCGCTCTGACCTCTGCGGCTTTCAGTCGCAGCGCACAGGAGGCAATTGCCCCGTTGCGAGACCCGATCTCGCCGACTTCCACTGCAGTTCCGCTTGCCGCCATGTCTTCTCAACTTGAAGCGATGACAAAATATCCCGAACTCGGTAGGGAGGGGTCTCCGTTCAACCGCGAGTTCCTCGCACGGATGCGAAACCAAGCGGCAGGCGACCGGGCCATCTTCCAAAATGAGAGGTGGCCGGTGCTGCTGGCTGAGGAAGTCGCCGCGGCTGGCTTTCCATCAGCCGTGGCGGTCATCGTCCGGCCCACACAGCGTCCTTCGAATGGAGTTGAACACGCGCTCCCCGGCCGCAGCAAGCTGCTGGGGCGCACCGTCACCGCTCCTGCGGAAGCGCCATCCGTGGTGCAGAACGCCATCGAGGCTGCAAACATGCTTCAAGACAAACCTTATAGATGGGGTGGCGGACATGCGCAACTCGAAGATTCAGGCTACGATTGTTCCGGAAGTGTTTCCTACGTTCTCAGGAAAGCCGGGTTGCTTGGCCAGGCCATGACCTCGCGCGGTTTTGCTTCCTATGGAAAGCCAGGCCCTGGCCGATGGATCACCATCTACAGCAGTCCCGGCCACGCCTTCATGACTGTCTGCGGCCTGCGTCTGGACACTGGCGGTCGTATGGGCATTGGGGAATCCGGACCACGTTGGAGTCAATACCCGCGCTACGCCTCTGGCTTCGTTGCACGTCACCCGTCGGGATACTGAAATCGAAGCATTCAAACCTCAGCCAGCAATTTCACTCAATGAAACCGCATCCGAGCGCTGGCAGCTTCTTTTGGGAGACGCGCAAAATTTCCTTGTTCTTTCGTAATTCGGCGCTTTTCGCGAAACTGATTTACCGCAATACCCAAGGAAGAAACGGCGAGAAATGTCTTCCATGAAAGTCAACTGCACGCATTGCTTCCAGCGCATCTCGATTGATGCCGATGTGCTGGCGTCGTTGAAGGGCCAGTCCGAGTTCCAGTGCCCCTCTTGCTCGCTGCCGGTTCCGGTCCCGGCAGCGGAGGAGTCGCTTGAGGGCCTCGAAATGGAGCATCTCCTGATGCGCGGTCTTCAGACTCCGGAACCGGGGGGCGGCGAATGGGAGGCACCCGACCCGCAGGAGTTGTCCGATTCGTTTGAAGGGCGCTACCGGATCACCAAGCTGCTTGGCCGGGGTGGAATGGGCGCGGTCTATTTCGCTGTCGACATGCGCCTCGACCGCGATGTTGCCATCAAAATCCTTCCGATCGAGCACGGCGACACGCCTCAGGCGCTGGCGCGTTTTGAGCGGGAGGCCAAGGCCATGGCGGCGCTCGACCATCCGAACATCGTCAAGATCTTCGACTTTGGAAGAACGCACGAAGGTTTCGCCTACTTCGTCATGGAACTCGTGGACGGCGTGGATATCCATGCGCTGCGCAAGAGCGGCCAACTCACGCTTTCCGGAGCGCTCGATCTGATTTCGCAGGTTTGTGGTGCGCTGAACTACGCGCACGGGAAAGGCATCATTCACCGCGACATCAAGCCGGCCAATATCCTCGTGACTCGCGACGGACGGGCCAAGGTGGCCGACTTCGGCCTCGCGCGCGCGGTCGGTACGTCATCGCGTCCTAACGTGGACCCGAGCCTGACCGTGACCGGCACCATCATGGGAACGCCCGACTACATGTCGCCCGAACAGCGCGAAGGCCAGCATGTGGACCACCGGGCCGACATCTATTCGCTCGGCGTGATGCTCTACGAGTTTCTCACCGGCACGCTCGCGCGCGGTGCCTGGTCGCCGCCGAGCCAGAAGGTTGAGATTGACGTGCGTCTGGACGAGATCGTCATTCGGGCGCTGCAGGAGAACCCCGCCGCACGATACCAGGCCGTCGCAGAGGTGAAACTCGACGTGGACTCGGTGAAGGCGACCACCGGCGGGCAGCCATTGCCACCAGGGGTGGAACCCTCGCCGCTGCCATC
>JBDSAR010000685.1:0-1687 GCA_039922035.1 Chthoniobacteraceae bacterium | reverse complement strand
ATCGGGGTTCACATATGAGCACCCGCACCGAAAAAGATTCCATGGGCCCGATGGAGGTCCCCACCGACGCACTTTACGCCGCATCTACCCAGCGCGCCGTCCTGAACTTCCCCGTGAGCGGCTACCGTTTCAGCCGGGAATTCATCCGCGCGCTCGGCATGATCAAGGGCGCCTCCGCGCAGGCGAACCTCGAACTCGGACGGATCTCACAGGAACGCGCCGACCTCATCGCGCAGGCTGCGCAGGAGGTGATGGATGGGAGGCATGACGCACATTTCCCGATCGACATTTTCCAGACCGGCAGTGGCACGTCGTCGAACATGAACGCGAACGAGGTCATCGCGAACCGCTGCTCGCAGCTCGCCGGCAAGCCGATCGGATCACGCGATCCCGTTCACCCGAACGACCACGTGAACATGGGGCAGTCATCGAACGATGTGATCCCGACGGCAATCCATGTCGCCGTCGCCGAGCAACTCCGCACCACGCTCGTGCCCGCGCTCGATGCGCTGCGTGGCTCGCTCGCGACGAAGTCGCAGGAATTTTGGGACGTGATCAAGATCGGCCGCACGCATCTCATGGACGCGACGCCCGTGCGGCTCGGGCAGGAATTCGGCGGCTACGCGCGGCAGTGCGAACTTGCAGTCGAGCGCGTGCGTTCTGCGATCCGCGAAGTCGAGGAACTGCCCATCGGCGGCACCGCAGTAGGCACGGGGCTGAACTGCCATCCCGATTTTCCCGGCATCGTTGCAAAGATTCTCAGCCGCACGACCGGCAATGATTTCCGCGAGGCGAAGGATCACTTCGAGGCGCAGAGTGCGAAGGACGGGCTCGTGCAGGCCAGCGGCACTTTGAAAACCATCGCAACGAGCCTCACTAAAATCGCGAACGACATCCGGTGGCTCGGCAGCGGGCCGCGCTGCGGCATCGGCGAGATTTCACTCCCCGAGACTCAGCCCGGCAGCAGCATCATGCCCGGCAAAGTGAACCCCGTGATGTGCGAGGCGGTGCTGCAGGTGTGTGCGCGCGTCATCGGCAACGACGCCACGGTCACGTGGGCCGCGGCGCAGCTCAGCAATTTCGAGCTGAACGTCGGCATGCCCGTCATCGCGCACGCGATGCTCGAAAGCATCCGGCTGCTCACGAATGTCGTGGAGATTTTCCGCAAGCGCTGCGTCGAGGGCATCGTCGCGAACAAGGAGCGCTGCGCCGAACTCATCGAATACTCGATGGCGATGGTCACGAGCCTCGTGCCCGTGATCGGCTACGACAAATCCGCCGAGATCGCGAAGGAGAGCGCGAAGACCGGCAAGACCGTCCGCCAGCTCTGCCGCGAGAAAAAGGTGCTCCCCGACGATCAACTCGCCGTCGCGCTCGATCCCGTCGAGATGACGAAGCCCGGCGGCGAAGGCGCGGGGGGCGGGTAGAGGATGGGACCGGTGATTGGTGAATAGTGGTTTCGGTGACCAAGTTTCAGTCCAGTCACTATTCACCAGTCTTACTTTTGCAGAGGAACGAAGACCGTTTGTCCCCCGCGCGCCTCACGGCATAGCGAGGACATTCGTGAGAAATGCCCACGAGTCTGCAGTCTCGTCTGGGAAGCGCATCATTCTCAATGCGTCATCAGGCTCAAGTTCGGCCGAGTCCCACCTCTGGCGCCAGCGGCACGGCTTGCGGCGGATGGGCG
>JBDSAR010000684.1:0-7001 GCA_039922035.1 Chthoniobacteraceae bacterium | reverse complement strand
GGGAAAATGATTCCGGCGATCGGGCAGGGTGCGATTGCGCTTCAGATCCGTGCGGATCGCGAGGACGTGCGCGCGGTGCTCTCAACGATCAATCACGCGGAGACGATGACGGCGATCCGCGCCGAGCGTGAATTGCAGCGGCTGCTTTCGGGCGACTGCTCGCTTCCGGTGGGAGTGCATACGGAGTTGCGCGAGGGTCGCATCTTCATGCGTGGGATCCTTTTTTCCGAGCCAGGCAAGGCACCCATGGAAGCCACGGCGGACGGCAGCGCCGAGGCGCCTGAACGCGTCGCAGGCGACCTTTTCAGGAAACTGTGCGGGGAATCGTGAGGTTCCGGCGCACAGCCGGAAATGAAGGTCGAAATGCACGCCGGGCGCTCGCATTCTTCGTGATGATTTGCTCGCCTGATGGTCCGCTCCTGTTCCAATTCCGCTCCTAATCCATTCACCCTTTTCCAAACCTGTGCATTTCAAGACTTCCTCCGCCACTTTCATGACTCAACTCGCGTGCATCGCGGGCCTGTGCATCCAGCTTCACGCGGCTGATCGGGATGTCTTCGCAACGCCACTGATGACGAGCAAGACGACCCCGCGCATCCTCGATGTGGATGCGCCGCTCAAAGGTGCGAAGGAGCTTTACCTTGTCGTCTCCGACGAAGGATCGAACAGTTGCGACTGGTCCGATTGGCTGGAGCCAAAGCTCATCATGGCCGACGGCTCGGTGAAGGATCTCACAGCCCTCACATGGAAATCCGCGAAGGCCGGATCGGGAAAGGTGAGCATCGGGAAAAACTATGCCGGCGGTCCGCTGCTCGTGGAGAAGAAGGCGTATGCAAACGGCATCGGCACGCACGCGCCTTCGGTGATTGCGTTCGATTTGCCAGCAGGCGTGGTGCGCTTCACCGCGAAGGCTGCGATTGATGACGGCGGCATGGTGCGCGCCGGAAAGCCGAGCGATGCGTCGGTCCGCTTCCGTGTGTTCGCCGAGAAGCCCTCGGAAAATCAGATGACGAACAATGTCAGCACCGGGCCGGCTTTCGTGCCGCCTGAGATGTTCACGGTGCCGGAGGGATTCGAAGTCACGCTCTGGGCCACGTCGCCGCTGCTTTTCAATCCGACGAACATGGACTTCGACGCGCAGGGCCGCCTCTACGTCGCCGAGGGCGTGAACTACCGCGGCAAGGCCGGGCGCCGTCCCGAAGGGGATCGCATCGTGATCCTTGAGGACACCACGGGCAGCGGTCGCGCCGACAAGTCCACCGTCTTTGTGCAGGAAAAAGATCTCGCCGCGCCTCTCGGAGTCGCGGTGCTCGATGACAAGGTCATCGTCTCGCAGCCGCCGGACTTGCTCGTTTACACGGATGTGAATCGCGACGGGAAATTCGATCCGGCGGTGGACAGGCGCGAGGTGCTGCTCACGGGCTTCAACGGACGCCAGCACGACCACAGCCTGCACAGCCTCACCGCCGGGCCGGACGGCCTGTGGTATTTCAACCAGGGTAACACCGGTGCGCAGTTCACGGACAAGTCCGGGAAAACTTTCCGCATGGGCAGCCCGTATGTGCATCCGAATGGCCAGGGTGCCGTGGACCCAAGCACGATCGCCGGGATGAAGAGCGATGACGGCAACGTGTGGATCGGCGGCTTCACCGCGCGCATGAATCCCGACGGATCGAACGTGAAGATCATCGGGCACAATTATCGCAACAGCTTCGAGCAGACGATCAATTCGCTCGGCGACATCTACCAGAGCGACAACGACGATCCGCCAGCGTGCCGCGTCACCGCGATCATTGAGGGCGGTAATGCGGGCTTCGCATCCGCCGACGGCAAGCGCTCGTGGGGCGCGGACAAGCGGCCCGGTCAGGATGTGCCGACGGCGGAGTGGCGGCAGGAAGATCCCGGCACGATGCCCGCGGGCGACGTCTATGGCGGCGGCTCGCCGACCGGTGTTGCATTTTACGAAAATGGCGCGCTCGGCGACAAATGGCGCGGCCTCCTGCTCGCATGCGAGGCGGGGAAGAATGTCGTCTTCGGATACTTGCCAAAGCCGGACGGCGCGGGCTTCAAGCTCGAACGCTTCGACTTCTTCACTTCGAACAAGGAGAAGCAATGGGCTGGTTCCGATTTTCTCGGCGGTGGCACGAGCATCAGCAATGAGTTGAAGACCATGTTCCGCCCGAGCGATGTGTGCGTCGGGCCGGACGGCGCGATCTATGTCGCGGATTGGTTTGATCCCGGTGTCGGCGGACATGGCACGCGCGACGATCGTTTCACCGGATCGATCTACCGCATCGCGCCGAAAGGATTCCGCTCGGTGATCCCCAAGATCGATCTGAACACCACCGAAGGCCAGATCGCCGCGCTGAAAAGTCCCGCAAACAACGTACGCAACAGCGGCTTCACGCGCTTGAAAGCGCAGGGCGCGAAGGCCGTGCCCGCCGTCGCCGCGCTGCTCGACGACGCGAATCCCTATATCGCCGCGCGCGCCGCATGGCTGCTCGCGCAGATGGGCGACGCAGGCATCGCAAAGGTCACGCCGCTTCTCGAATCGAAGGACGCCACGATGCGCCTCGTCGCATATCGTGCGCTGCGCACCGCGAACCACAACGTCCTCGCGATGGCCGCCAAGATGGTGAACGACGAATCCGCCGCCGTGCGCCGCGAGGTCGCGCTCACGATGCGCGACGTGGCCGCCCCGCAGAGCGTGGACATCCTCGTGAAGCTCGCCCAGAAATTCGACGGCAAGGATCGCGCGTATCTCGAAGCCTTCGGCCTCGGCAGCACGCGCAAGGAAGCGGAAGTCTATGCCGCGATTTCAAAATCCCTCGGCAGCAGCCCGGAGAAGTGGACCGACGCCTTTGCATGGCTCGCATGGCGCCTGCATCCCGCGGAAGCGGTGGACGCATTCAAGGCCCGCATCCTTTCACCCGCGTTCAGCACCGAGCAGCGCAAGCTCATGCTCACCGCGCTCGCCTTCGTGCCCACGCGCGAGGCCGCAGGCGCGATGCTGGAGGTCGCGCACACGAAGGATTTCCCGATGCTCGAACTCGCGAAGTGGTGGCTGCTCAACCGCAAGGGGAACGACTGGAAAGCCTATGACGTGGATGGCGGCATGAAGGCGCTCGGTATCTATGATCCCGACAAGGTGAAGCTCAGCGCCGTCGAGATGCCGCCAGAGATGAATGGCGCAACCAAGCTCCCCTCTTTCGCCGAAATCGCGAAGCTCAAGGGCGACGCGAAGAACGGGCAGAATGCCATCGCCGTCTGCTACACGTGCCATCGCGTTGGCGCGAACGGCGTCGAGTTTGGCCCCGACCTCAGCACCTTCGGCAAGCAGCAGACCACCGAGATCATCGTGCAGGCCATTGCCGAGCCGAGCGCGACGATTTCGCACGGCTTCGAGGGCAGCGAGGTGAAGACGAAGGACGGCCTCACCATCACCGGCATGGTCCTCAGCAGCGGCGATCCGCTCATCATCAAGTGCATGGGCGGCATCGTGCAGACCGTGCCACGCAAACGCATCGCATCCGTGACAAAAATGGCCAAGTCGCTGATGTATGAGCCTTCGCAACTCGGCCTCACCGCACAGGGCATTGCGGACATCGTCGCGTATCTGAAGAGTCCTTAGGGTCGCCAGCGGAGCGCTTTTTCACCGCTGCTGCGGCCTAACTCAACCGCAGGCCCTCAAGGCGCAAGGTCGCAACATAAAGCGAAAATGATACGGCCATCACGGCCACCAGCGGCGAATTAGAGGACAATTCTGACGATGAAATTGACTCCGACCTGAAGGGCGGCCGGCAACTGCGGCTGCCGCAGGTGCTCAGCAGGGTCACATTGGCCGAATGAAGCAAACCCGTCCAAAGCCCCCTGTTGAAACCGCCGCATCCCATGAAAAGACTTCCCTTGCAGATTACTTTGCCGCACCGCGCGAAGCGGACCTCCTTCGCCGTCGCGGTGGCGCTGATGGCCCTCCATCAGAATTCCAAGGCCGCGACAACCGTGGACCTTGGCACCGCCGAAAGCTTTGCATTGCTGGCCGGATCCGGAATTACCGTCGCGGGTGCCGTCAGCAGCACCACGATTACCGGGAATATCGGAACCTTTCCAACCACGACGATCACGGGTCTCGCCAACGTGGTTCTGATTGGCGTGAATAACTCAGGGAACGCGGTGACGCAGTTGGCCAAGAGCGATCTGCTCAACGCGTATAACAATGCCTCCGCTCGCGTCTCGAACGTCAGCTACGGTCCAGGCCATGACTTTGGCGGACAGACGCTGGTTGGGGGCGTTTACAACAGTTCCAGCACTTTGGCGCTCACGGGGAGGCTGACGCTCGACGCTCAAGGCGACCCGAGCAAAGTTTGGATTCTTCAGGCCGGATCCTCGCTCACCACGGCATCCAACAGCTCTGTGGTCCTGGCCAACGGTGCCCTCGCCTGCAATGTGTTCTGGGTGATCGGCAGCTCGGCGACACTTGGCACGGCCACAGACTTCATCGGGAACATCCTGGCATTCACTTCCGTCTCCTTGAACACCGGCGCGACGGTGAATGGCCGCGTGCTGGCGCTGGGCGGTGCCGACACGCTGGATACGAACACGGTGACGGTCCCAAATTGCAACATCACGATCAGCGGGACGACGCCGCTTGCGAACCCGCTCACCATTGACTCGCTGGATCTCACCGCCTGCAGCATCCTGCTATTGAGCAGCAACCTGACGGTCACGAGCGGAATGTTCAACGTACCGAGCGGCATCGCTTACATTAATGGCGGCCAGGTGATCACGCCGGGAGACCTCTCCAAGAACGGGGCGGGCACACTGGTGACGAATACGGCCATTCAGGTCGGAGGCATTGCTAACATTAACCAAGGCGGCCTTATCGTCGATGGAACGCTCAAGGCTCAGCAGGTCAATGTCATGCCTAATGGCCTGCTCGGCGGCACCGGTACCATCACCAGCAATGTCGAGAATTCGGGCATCGTCGCGCCGGGCGGCATTCCGCTGGGCATCTGCAGCATCACGCCGGTGAATGCATCGGGTGACTTATGCCTTCTTCCCCCGAATAGCAATGTGCCGGGAACGCTGACCATCCAGGGCAACTACACCCAGGCAAGCGCCGGCACCCTGCAAATAGACGTCGCAAGCCCGGCGAACTTTGATCGCCTGATCGTCAGCGGCACCGCCCAGATCAGCGGCACCCTCGACATTCGCAACGCCGGTGGCAACCCGCTTCAATTCGGAGAGCTGATTCCCTTTCTTCAGGCCGGGAATATTGTGGGCAAGTTCGAACAGATCCTGATGCCGAACTGTGACCAGTTTCGCGGACGGTTCCTCAACACCGGAACCTCCGGCATCCTGCTAGTCGCACCTACGAGCTATGTGCAGGTGGCAACGACGCCCAATCAAACTCAGGTGGCCAGCGCCCTGAACCAGTGGATCGGCATCGAGACGGGCGACATCGGCAACGTAACGCTGGCGCTGGATCTCCTGACTTCGAGCCAATACCCCGCCGCGTTTGAAGCCATCATGCCGAGCTTTTACGCGTCGGCGCTGGATACCGGGATCGAGCTAAGCCAGAATCAAGGCCAGTTGCTGTTTCAGGAACTTAGTGCCCGCCGCCTCGGAGTCCGCAGCCAACCCGCCGAGGTGCCCAACAATGAAGGTGGCAAGAGCATTGTGGACGGTAAGAGCATGAGTGGCGGAAAAAGCGTTGCCCGTGGTAAAAAGCCGATCGGTTTAAGCTTGGATCACGATTACCGCTGGAACAGTTGGGTGCAGGCCAGCGGCATGTTCTCCTCGGGAGGCATGAGCCTGGGCGGGAGCAAGGACTTTGAAAGCGGCACCTTCCTCGTTGGCGCCGACTACGCGGTGAGCGAGCACATCGCGCTGGGGCTCTTCGCCGGCTATCAGGAAGGCTGGAGTAAATTCAGCAATGGCGGGAGGCTGGACTCGCAGAGCGCACGCTTCGGAGTCTATGCCACCGCGGATTGGGATGGGTTCTACGCGAGTGCGGCGGTTAGCGGCGGATCGACGGATTACACCGCCACCCGGCAGATCCAGTTCGCGACGCTGAACCGGACCGCGACCAGCGACCCCCACGGCACCGAGTTCACGACCATGCTCGGCACCGGCTATGACTTTCACGCGGGCAACTTCACCTTCGGGCCGACGGCCAGTGCGCAATACACCAGCCTGAAGCTGGACAGCTTCACGGAGCGGGGTGCCGGAGCGCTGAATTTGCGGGTGCAAGGCGCCGAGGCTGAGAGCCTGCGGAGCTACCTCGGCGCTCGCGTGGCGTACACGATGAAAGTCAGCCGTCGCGTGACGCTCATTCCGGAAGCGAGGGTGTCCTGGGAGCACGAATTCATGCAGGGGGGCAGCAACCTGAACGTCGCGCTCAATGGCGGGACGGGGCCAGCCTTCACGTATAGGACAAACGGCACCACCGGGCGCGATGGCCTTTATGCGGGAGTCGGCGTGGGGATGCGGGTCGGCGAGCGCTTCAGCATGAGTGTTTATTCCAACGCGAGCTTTGGGCGCAGCGACGCCAGCCAGAATTCGGTCACGCTGGTGGCAGGGTGGAAGTTCTGACGCCGGTGTAGGACGGGCGCAGACACCGCTTTGGGTCCGGAGTTTTACTTGCTTACCAAAAAAAGACCCAGCGTTTCCAACGTTCAACTCCGCGTTCAGTAGTTTCGACTGAATATCTCGCGACTAATCTTCCTGCTCCGCGGAGTTTTTTTCATGGAGATGGACGAGGTCGTTGACGATGGGCTTGCAAGGAAGCGGAGGAATTTGCCCGAGCCTTAGCCTTTGCGGTCGCATTCGAACCGGGCCCTGGCCGGTGAGCTGCCTGACTCGCATCCCACCTTTGGGAGCTTCGCCTTCGACGATGACGAGCTTTTGGATATGGAAGGGCACGTCACGGAAAGGATGAAGATCGAAGGATGAAGGATGAAAAATTGGGACTCCGGAGGGATGAGCCGGAGCGAATCGGA
>JBDSAR010000683.1:0-17879 GCA_039922035.1 Chthoniobacteraceae bacterium | reverse complement strand
GCCTCCCACGCCTCACTTCTTGCGATCCGGCTCCTCCGAAAAATCCCGCTTTCCCAAACGCGCCGTGTTCATCCAGCATCCGCGCCCACCATCCTCATGGACGCATCTGCCAAAACCTTTCTTTTCGATCTCCTCAATACGCCCAGCCCCACCGGCTTCGAGCTGCCTGGCCAGCGCAAATGGGCCGCCTACGCGCGCCGTTTCGCCGACCGCGTGGACAACGACGCCTACGGCACCGCCTGGGCCACGCTCGACGGCACGGCGAAAAAACCGCGCCGCGTCATGCTCGAGGCGCACGCCGACGAGATCGGCTTCATCGTCAAGCACATCACCAAGGAAGGCTGGCTGCGTATCGACCGCATCGGCGGCAGCGACACCGCCACGGCGCGCGGGCGGCGCATCGATCTGCTCGGCGAAAAGGGCACCGTCGCCGGCATCATCGGCAACACCGCGATCCATCTGCGCAAGGATTCCCTCGGCGACGAAAAAGCGCCGAAAATCCACGAGCTTTATGTCGATGTCGGCGCGAACTCCGCGAAGGAAGTCGCCGCCCTCGGCCTGCGCGTCGGGCACCCCGCCGTCTATCACGACGCCGCCGAGCCTTTCGGTAAAAACCGCATAGTCGGCCGCGCGCTCGACAACCGCCTCGGAAGCTTCGTCCTCACGCAAGTCCTCGCGCGCCTTTTCAAAAACCGCACGAAGCTCCGCAGCACCGTCATCGCCGTGAACGCGGTGCAGGAGGAAATCGGCGGTCACGGCGCGAAGATGGTCGCGCACCGCCTCATGCCCGATGTCGCCATCGTCCTCGACGTCACGCATGCCACCGACACGCCCGGCATTGATGCGAACATCCACGGCGAGGTGAAATTCGCCGCCGGCCCGAGCATCACGCACGGCACTTGCAACCACCCGAAGGTCATCAAGCGCATTATCAAGGTTGCCGAGAAACACAAGATCCCGCTCCAGCACGAGAGCAGCTCCCGATACAGCGGCACAGACACCGACGTCATCTTCGACGTGAAGGAAGGCATCCCCAGCGCGCTGATTTCCTTTCCGCTGCGCTACATGCACTCCGTCGTGGAAATGGCCGACCTGCGCGATGTGGAGAAGACCATCGAACTAATCGCCGCCTTCGTCGAAAGCGTGACGGAGGACGACGACTTCGCGCACAAGCTGTGACCGGCTCTGCGTAGGAAAAGGGGCGGGAGCAAAGCCATGGGGCCTTCGGCAGTCCTGCTGGCGCTTGAGCGAATCGTCACGCACAAGCCCGTCACCTGCAGCCGCCAGGCGGCGTAAAGTGACGGGGCCTGAACCTATTCGACCCTGATGGCACTGAGGATCAATTCGGACCCGAAAATATAGCGGTACTTCAGCGCCCTGAATCCGCAGTCAGCCAGCAAATCAACCAGCGAGCCGCGCGAAAAGGAGTGCTGGTTGGCAAACGCCTTGACGTTCGGAAGCATGCGATAGAAGGCGCCGATCATCCGCCAGCCCAGGCGTCTTGAATCGGGCACGGCAACCACCAGTGTGCCGCCCATTTTCAAGACCCTCCGCGCCTCATCAATCACAACCCTGGGATCGCTGACGCTCGGCAAAAGCTGCGATATCACCACCCGCTCAAAATTTTCATCGGGAAAAGGCAGTGCTTCGGCGCGACCCTCGACAGCCTGCGCTCCTTTTTGCCTCAAAAACCTCACCTTTCCCGGCTCGATATCGAGGCCGACCGCAGACGGCGTGACAGCGGTAAAATAGCTGCTGCCACAGCCGATATCGAGCAATGAGCCCTTGTCGCCAGCCATTTTCTGCAATAACGCGACACGCTTGCGGATCCAAAAGCGCTGCACAGGATGCCGGCTGTTGTATGCGCGGTATTCATAGTCGGCGGCAGCCGGGGAATTCCTTAGTTTCCAGAGCTTGAAAAGGGTGGGCAGATAGGACAGGGCAAACTTTACCAGCGAAACATGCGAGGCCCCATGCGCCCTTTCCTCATAGTTCAGCGGCACCTCGCGAATCGTGAAGCCTTCACTATATGCTTTCACCAGGATTTCCTGGAGCACGTTGAAATTCTCACGATCATACTGGGCCGGATGAAGGACGTCGCGACGATAGAGCCGGTAGCCGCTCGATGAATCCTTCAGCGGGACTGCCAGGACCGAGGAGAACACAAAATTCAGAATCCTGGACAGCACCTTTCTGCCCAGAGGCGCGGCCGACTGTCCGCCAGCGACAAACCTCGATGCTACCGTCACCTCCGCGATTTCGCGTCCCTGCCAGAGAACGGGCAGAAGGTCAGGCGGGTGCGAAAGGTCGCAATCCATGGTCAGTACATATTTGCCGGCAGCCTGCATAAATCCCTCGCGCAATGCACCACCGTAGCCCAGCCGGCGCTGGAGGATCACACGGGCACCATTCTTACTGGCCTCCTCGCAGGTTTCATCCCTCGATCCACCATCAGCTATGATAATCTCCGCGCTAAGTCCAAGCGCGTTGATATTCTTCCACAGTCCGGCAACCAATGGCCCGACATTCCTGCCTTCATTCCATGCCGGAATGACCACCGAAAGATCGATCTCCTTTTGCAGCGTCAAAGCGCTATCTTTCTGATCAAGATTTGCCTTTGCGCCCGGCGGGACATGGACGGCGGGAATATCAGGCGGAGCCGGGAGGCGGGCAGGAAAATGACGGAGGATGAATGGCTCTGCCCAATGTGCGCAGGACGGAAGATTTCCGGGGGGTAAAGTTTGGTCGCCGAGAGATTCATGCGCTCGTTTGTCTGTTCGTCTGTGCACAGGTCCACTTCGCTTTGCCAAGTTTTTTTGACTGCGTTGAGCCCCGCCGCACTGCGGCCTTTGATTGCCTATGGCCGAGGGCTTTTCCCACGCGGTCGCAGCCCCCGGCGCGGTTTCCCGATCGGGCGAAACGGCCTGCGTTCTTGACGCGCGCTCACCCACTGCGCACCGTCTGCACGCATCGCGGATGAACCGCGAGTGCAGGGCACATCAGGGTTACAAATTATGCGCAAAACGAAAATCATCGCCACGCTCGGGCCGGCCACGGAATCGCCCGAGATGCTTCGCACGCTCATCGAGACAGGAGTGAATTGCTTCCGGCTGAACATGAGCCACGCGCCTCACGACTGGGTCCGCGCCATCGTGCCGCGCATCCGCAACGCCGCTCGCGAGACGGGGAAAATCGTTGGCATTCTCATGGACACGCAGGGACCGGCCATCCGCACCGGCGACCTTCCGGCGAAGCTGAATCTGAAGCCCGGCGACATTTTTGAGTTCACCGTACGCGGGGCAAAGAGCGAGGAGCAGTCCAGCGTGGACGTGAACTACGACGGGCTGATCGACGATATTTCCGTCGGCGACATCGTCCTCGTGGACAACGGCGTCATCCACATGAAGGCGCTGGAAAAACACGGCAACAAGCTCCGCTGCGAGGTGCTCACCGAGGGAGTGATGGGCTCGCGCCGGCACATCAATCTTCCCGGTGTGAAAGTGAACCTCCCGCCGCTGACGGAGAAGGATCTTGCGGACGTCGAAGTCGGCGCGGAACTCGGCGTGGACTTCGTCGCGCTGAGCTTTTGCCGCGAGGCGAATGATGTGGCCGTACTGCGCAAGGTGCTCGACGAGCACGGGAGCAGCGCGCGCATCGTCGCAAAAATCGAGGACCAGCTTGCGGTGAAAAACATCGCGTCCATCATTGATGCGACCGATGTGATCATGGTCGCGCGCGGCGACCTCGGCATCGAATGCCCGATGGAGGAGTTGCCCATCATCCAGCGCCGGATCGTGAAGCGCTGCCTCGAACTCGGCAAGCCGGTCATCGTCGCGACACACATGCTCGAGAGCATGATCGTGAATCCTGTGCCCACGCGCGCCGAGGTGACGGACGTGGCGAACGCGGTCTTCGAACAGGCGGATGCCATCATGCTCAGCGGCGAGACGACCACGGGGAAATATCCGATCCATTGCGTGAAGGTCCTCGACAAGGTCGCCGCACGCATCGAGCACTCGGGTGGTTTGGGTTTCGCCGAAAACGCGGTGCTGGAGACCGAGCGCGAGAAGACTGTGCGCAGCGCAGTCGTCCTCGCCAACAGCCTGCCGGACTCGAAAATCGTCATCTTCACGCGACGCGGCACGATGGCCGCGTTCGTCGCGGGCCAGCGTCCAAAATACGCGCCGATTTTCGCCTTTACGCCGACGTGGGAACTTTGCCGCAAGCTGAGCCTGCATCGTGCCGTCGAGCCGATCTACATGCCCTTTGAGATATCACCCGAGAAGACGATCGCATCCGCAGAGCGGTTATTGTTGGAAAAGGGCATCGTGAAAAGCGGCGACCATCTCGTGATCGTGAGCGACATTTTCGCCGGGCAGGATCGCTTCGACAGCATCCAACTCCGCCGGATGCCGTAAGTGCGAGCGCATTCATCGGTCGGCGGCAGGAATGTCCCGCCCCAGTAAGCAGCCAGGTCCTCCAGACCTCTCGCGGGTTCGCTCGCTGGTTTCCCAAAACAATGGGATGGAAAAGCGAATCCCTCACCGCTGGACAGCGCCATGTCGTCGGCTGACACTCCGCCCGTGGCCGCCGACCGACTTGCCGAACAATTTCTCGAACACCTCGAGGTGGAGCGCAACGTCGCTCCGAATACGCTCACAAACTACCGGCACGCGCTGGAAAATTTCCGCAAAAGCGTGACCCAGCCGCCGTGGAAGGAAATGCGCGCGGATCATTTTCGCCGCTACCTTTTCGAGCAAATGAAGGCCGGGCTCGCGAAACCGACGGTGCGGCTGCACTTCGCGGCGCTGCGCACTTTTTTCCGCTTCCTCACCGAGCGACATGGGCTGAAGGACAACCCACTCAAGCAGGTGCAACTCCCGAAGCTCGATCGCGGCCTGCCTGTCGTGCTCACGCGCGCGCAGATCGACACGCTGCTCGCCGCGCCGCTCACGATGGAAAAATCTGACCGTGCCCCGGTGTGGATGCCGCAGCGCGATGCGGCAATTCTGGAACTTTTTTACAGCAGCGGGTTGCGCCTCTCCGAACTCGCGATGCTCACGGTGCGCGACGTGGATATTTTTAACGAAACCGTGCGCGTGATGGGCAAGGGGCGGAAGGAGCGCATCGTCCCCGTCGGCGCGCTGGCGCTGGAGGCGATTCAGAAATACCGGCAGGCCGCGCGCGTGGATGCGGGGCCGCTGTTCATCAACAAATCGCGCAAGCGTCTCGGCGCGCGTTCGGTGTGGCTCACGATGCGGCGCTACCTCGCGCACGCCGGAATCCCGCAGACGCTTTCGCCGCACAAGCTGCGGCACAGCTTCGCCACGCACATGCTCGATGCGGGCGCGGACCTGCGCAGCGTGCAGTCGCTCCTCGGCCACGCGAGCCTCTCGACGACGCAGATCTACACGCACGTCACCACCGAGCGTCTCAAGAAGGCCTACGACGCCGCGCATCCGCGCGCATAGCGAATCAGGCGGGGCGCTTCGCCTCGTCGAGCCGGCCTGCGGCGTAAGCTCGGAAGGTATGCGCGATTTCATCCCTCACGCGGCGAAAGACGGCGAACTGTTCCTCCTCGGTGCCGGTCGCCTTCGCAGGATCGTCGAAGCCCCAGTGGTGACGGTTCACCTGACCCGGAAACATCGGGCAAACTTGATCCGCGTTGCCGCACACGGTGATGACGGTCTCGACGTCCTGGGTGAGAAATTCGCTGAGGTGCTTCGAGTGATGCGGGGAAATATCGATGCCGATCTCGGCGAGCGCCTTGATCGCGAGCGGGTGCAAATAGCCTGCTGGCTTCGAGCCCGCACTCGCGACGCGCAGTGCATCGCCGGCGGCGGCGCGCAGGATGCCCTCGGCCATGTGCGAGCGGCAGGAGTTTCCCGTGCAGAGGATGAGGATGAGCGGTGCGCTCATGCTGAGGTGCGGCAGCAGCCGGGTTCGCGGACGGCGCAGCAGGCGGGAATCGCGAGCAGAGCACCGAGCACAGGCGCAGTGACATAGAGCCACAGATGTTCGAGATGTCCGCTCACGAGAGCGGGCGCAAGCGAACGGGCGGGGTTCATCGAGGCGCCGCAGATCGGCCCGGCGAACATGGCCTCCAGCCCGATGAGTGCGCCGATGGCGAGGCCCGCGGTGATGCCCTTTTCCTTCGCACCGGTGCTCACGCTGAGCACGACGAGCATGAGGAACAAGGTGAGCACCACTTCGAGCACGAAGCTCTGCGACTCACTGCCTGCGGGCAGAGTCGCACCGAGATGAGCGCTCGCCGGAAAAAGGAATTTCAGCACGCCACTTGCAGCGAGCGCGCCCGCGCACTGAGCGCCGATGTAACCGGGTACGCTGCGCCATTCACTGCGGCCCGCGGCGGCAAAGCCGATGGTCGCGGCGGGATTCAGGTGCGCGCCGCTCACATCGCCGAAGCTGTAGATCATCACGAGCACGATCAGGCCGAAGGTGAGCGCGATGCCCGCATGGCCGAGTGCTCCGGTCTGATCGTTCACGACGATTGCGCCGGTGCCCGCGAATACGAGGCCGAAGGTGCCGAGAAATTCGGCGAAGAGTTTCTTCATCGGCGCGATGCAAACAGAACGCGGTGCGAGGCCCAAGTGACAATTCGGTGACGCCAATCGAAGAGGCCCTTTCCGCACGCCTTACATCGCTACAGCCCCGGCGTCGCATAGACGCGGTAGAAGCGGCTCGGCACGGCGGGATCAGGCGTGAAGGTGAAGCTGTTGATGTCGTAGCTCGGCCATTGCGAAACGGGCGGGACGGGCTGCCAGTTGGGCGTGCTCAGCGAGTCGGTGCATTGCACGGTGTACTGCCAGTAGTAGCCTTGGTTCGGCCACACCATCGTCAGCGAGCCATCCGCATTCGTGGTCTGCTGCACATTCGCAACGGCGAAGGCCATCGGGCGTGTGTAGATCACTGGCGCACTCGACGGGTAGCTCCACAGGCCGGTGGCGTTGCCGGCTGAAGTCACGCCGGCGGCGTCGCGTGCGATGACGGTGATCACGTAGCTCGTGCTCGCGCGCAGACCGGTGAGTGTCACATCGGTGGCGTTCGCCGGCAGGTCCACGGTGACGATGTGATCGTCATACGGGCCGTGATGAAAGCGGCTGCGGCCCTGACGGTGCGCGGCGGTCACTCGGTAGGCGAAGACACCGTAGTTGTCCGTCGTCGGCTGCCACGAGACGCGGACCGAATCGGCCATGATGTTGTTCACCGTCACACCAGGCACCGGCGCAGGCGGGATGAGGTCGGTGCCCTTCGGCCACACGGGAAGTGTGTAGCTCTGTGTCGTCGAGGCGCCCGAGGTGCCGCCTCCAGCGACGACCGCGATATTGCTCGCCATGAGCGTGAATGTCGCGGTGCCGGGGAATGCAGGCTGCGTCGGCGGCGTGTAGTTTGCATCGCCGCCCTGGCCGAATGCGGGCGTCCACGTGAAGTATCCCGCATTTCCCGCGGTGGAATGCCAGACGGCAACGGCGGGCATGCCGGTCTGCGTGAGTGTCGGCACGGGGTTGCCATTCGCGCTGTCTGTCGCGCTCGTGTAAGGCTCGTCCTCGATCGCATAGCCGCCGAGGCCGCCGTAGATGCTCGGAACGCAGAGGACCCTGATGGTCACTGGCGACAACGCCGAGCGATTGCCCGCAGCGTCCACGGCTGCGACGTAGTAGGTGCTCGTCGAACAAAGCGGCAGGTTTGCAAAATGCCATGAGAGGCCGGTCGTCGTCGCGATCGGCGAGTAGTAGGTCGTGCGGTGCCAGCGCGTGCCGCCTGTGCGGCGCACGAGGATCTGGTATCCCGTCACGCCGACGTTGTCCGTCGAGGCGGTCCATGTGATGTCCGCGCTGTTCGTGGTGAGCTGCGGTGGCGGCAGCACGGTCACATTGCCGGGCGCGGTCGGCGCGGTGATGTCCGGTGCCACGGTGAGCACGTTGAAAGTGATCATCTGCTCGGCGATGCCGCCGCTGTTTGTCGCCCGGACGATGGCGGTCTGCGCGCCGACCTGTGCGAGCGACGGCGTCCATGTGATCAGACCGGTCGTGGCGTTCACGGTCATGCCTGTCGGCGCATGGACGAGCGAAAATGTCGGGCGCGGCTTTCCACTCGCGGCCACCGCATAGCTCCATGCTGTGCCCTGCACGATCGTCGTGCTCGGCGGCGTGGAGGAAATCCGCGGTCCCTGCGTGGTCGTCGCGCGCGTGTCGAAGCGCTCCACGACACCGCCTCCACCGATGAGGTAGAGGTAGCCATCCGTGCCCTTCAGCACGTGCGAGTAGGCCTGACTGTAAGTCGTCGTGCCGACGAGCGAGATCGTGTTTGCCGTCGGCTCAAATGCCCAGACCTGCGACGGGGCGATGAGATACACGAGGCCGTCCGCACCGGGTGCCGCTCGGGTCGCCGCGACGGGCGCGGTGCCGAGCTGCGACCATGCATTTCCCAAAATGCTGTAGGCCCACACCGCCGTGCCCGAAAGCCCGATGATGCGATCGCCGCCGTCGAAACTCATGCACGAGAGCGCGACACCCGGCCCGGGCAGCGTGGCCCAAGCCCCGTTGGCTGGCGTGCCAGTCGGGGCGACAGTGTAGCGGTAGAGAGAGCCGGAAAGGAAATAGATGCGTGTGAGATTGTCCGTCGTAGTGATGCCCGATGCGACCGCTGCGGGCATCGCTGCGACGCCGCTGCCGAGGCCGCCGGCGATCGTGTAGGAACTCACACTCGTCGAGGCTGCGCCCGCTTCGCCGCCGCCGAAAAACAGGATGCGCCCGCGGCTGTCCACGGCAGCGCCCGCGGGCTGGATGGGGCCGTTGTCGAGATTGTCCGCCTGCGTGACGAAGCCCGCGCCCGGCGTGAGGTAGTCCCACGTGAAGACGCTCGTATTCGACGCCGCCGTGAACGGCTGGCCGAAGAAATACATCGTGCCATTTTTCACCGTGGAGACCGTCGCGTATGGAAAGGTGCCCCACGGCGTCCCGAGCACCTCACTGGCCAGCAGCGTGGCGGCCGTGTTTGCCACCGTGATGGCCGCCGTGCGCTCGCTGCTTTGAACTCCATGCGGATCGGTCGCGCGCACACGCACCGTGCGTGCGCCGGTGCTGGTGAAAGTGTGCGGAATGATGGAATTCGTCGGGCCGCTCACCGTCTGCACGCTCGTGCCGTCTCCGTCCCAATCGATCGCCCAACTGAACCCATCGCCCGCCGCGCTCGGATACGAACTGGTCGCGGCGACCGTGAGATTGATTGGCATTCCCACCGTCGCCGTCGCCGGGATGGTCATGCTGGTGAAATTCGGCGTCATCTGAAGCCCGACCGTGAAGGTCGCGATCACACCGCCGAGATGCCTGTTGCCTGCGAGATCGCTCACGACGTTCGGCGCGACGCGCACCTCGTACGTGCCGTTGTCGTCCGGCGTCCATGTTCCGCCGGGTGCGGGGACGTTGAAGCTCACGTTCACCACCTGGCTGTCGTTCGTCGTCCACATGAACGCCGTGCCGCCCGCGTCGTAACCGTTCGGCCCCGTGATCCGGATCGCACCCACGGCGCGCGCCGTCGCGGAGACTACTTTCACATCGTCCCAAAATTTCACTGCCACCTGCGTGACCGTCCCGCCCTGCCCCGGTGGCGTGACTGTCGCGACCGCGACCGGTGCGAATGTGTCCGGCCCCGGAAATCGCTCGAGCAGGAACGCGTGCTCCGAGCCGTTGATCGTGCCGTAGCCGACGATGTCGCCGCTGTTGTTCACGTCGCGCGCCTCGTTCAGCACCCAGCCGGAATTTGGCGGGATGAGATCATTCAGGTCGCGCATCGCGCCGGGCATCCAGAGGAATGCGCGCGAATTTCCCGCGCTGTCCGTCGAGGAGCCGACGACCGCGCCCGTGTCGTCCATCCCGTAAGCGCGCGACTCCGCGCCGCCGGGGAGCACCCCGAGATCGAGCATCGCGGCTCCGTTGTTTGAAATGAACGCGTGCGTCATGTTGCCCGAATTCGTGGAGTATCCGGTGACCTGTCCTGCGGAGTTGATCGCCGTCGCGAACGAATCATTCGCCCCGAGCGTGCCGAGCGAGACCAGCGCGCCGGTCGCATCCGTGCGGAACGCCCGCGTGCCGCCGCCAATCCAGCTCGCCGTGCCGACGATCTGCCCGGCGTCATTGATGTCGTAAGCCGAACTCGTCGCCGGAATATCTGCGCCCGGCAGCGTGCCGAGCGCCGACATCACGCCACTGCTGATTTTGAAACCAAGTGTGGTGCCAGCCGTGTTCGTGTAGCCGACGATCACGCCGGATGTGCTCACGGCCTGCGGCAGCACGGCGTCACCCGTCGCGAGGTAGCCGAGATCGGAGAGCAGCGTGCCATCCCACACGAAGCCGTGCTGCAATTCCGACGAGTCCGTGGAGTACCCGTAGAGCCTGTCATCCACGCCGAGCGCCAGCCCGCGATTGTCCGAGCCACCGAACGATCCGACATCGGTGAAACCGACTCCATTTTTCCAAACCCACGCGCGGGCCGAGGCGAGTGTCGGCTGCGAAAAGCCGGAGATGACGCCGTGGTCGTTGATGGCCGTCGCGTAAGTCGGCGAGCCGTTCAGCGCGCCGAGATCCGTGACCGTGTACGTCTGCGCCCGGACGCTGGTCGCAAGCACGAGGAGCGAAAAAAGAAGGTGCGGTTTCATGGCTTTGCTTTGGTTGGGGGGACGAACGGCGGAGGCGAAGGGCATGTCGCGCCGTGCTTGAAGGTACGATGGCCTTTGCATCCTTTGCGATACAGTGAAGTTTCATTTACCTCTCGCCTTCGCAATGAGGCCACTCCAGCGGAGCACAGGAGCTGACCTGTCTCCGATAAATGAAACGTCACCGCACTCGGTTCGTGTGCCGGGAGAATGGCGGCGGTTCCGCGGACACCGAACACGCGTAGAAAAGCGCGACTCTTTTTTGCCGAGGATGACGCCGAGTAAGACGGTCACAGCACACCGCGCATGTCGGCGGCTGCGCTTGCGACCGGTGTGATGCACCGAAAACTTTCGCCATCCAGCCGTGACGGATTACTTTGATCGCGATGAATCCGATCCAGCAACGCTGCCTCGACCTCACACGCCGCCACTTCCTGCGCGACTGCGGAGTGGGCCTTGGAAAAATCGCGCTCGCGGGGCTGCTCACGGATTCCCTCGTGCAGCGCAGCAATGCAGCTTCGCCCACAAATTTGCTCGCGCCGCGGCAGCCGCATTTTGCGGGCAAGGCGAAGCGTGTGATCCATCTCTTCATGGCGGGTGCCCCGTCGCAGCTCGAGCTGTTCGACTACAAACCAGAACTCGCAAAACTCGAAGGCAAGCCGCTTCCACCCTCGGTCATCGGCGGCCAGCGATACGCATTCATCCGGCCCGATGCGGCGGTGCTCGGGCCGCGCTACCAATTTTCCAAACATGGAAAATCCGGCGCGAAGCTGAGCGAAATGCTGCCGCACCTCGCAAAGGTCGCGGACGAAATCTGCCTCGTGAAATCGGTGAGCACCGACCAGTTCAACCACGCGCCCGCGCAGATTTTTTTCAACACGGGCTTCTCGCAGCCGGGGCGTCCGTGCCTCGGCTCATGGGTGCTTTACGGCCTCGGCGCGGAGACGCAGGAGCTGCCGGCGTTCGTCGTGATGAGCACCGGCAGCGGCATCAGCGGCGGCTCGGCACTTTGGTCGAGCGGCTTCCTGCCAACCACCTACAACGGGACGCGCTTTCGCAACCAGGGCGATCCGATTTTGAACCTTGGCAACCCAGCCGGTGTGGACGCGAGGCTCCAGCGCGACACGATCGATCTCGTCCGCACGATGAATGAGCGCCAGCTCGCGCAGGCGGGCGATCCGGAAATCGCGACGCGCATCGCAAATTACGAGATGGCGTTCCGCCTCCAGACAAGCGCGCCCGAACTGATGGACCTGCGCAACGAGAGCACGGAGACGCTTGAACTTTACGGCTGCGATCCGAACAAGGCTTCCTTCTCCCGCGCGTGCCTGCTCGCACGCCGGATGATCGAGCGCGGCGTGCGTTTTGTGAACATCTACCATGAGGGCTGGGACGCGCACAGCGACGTGGCGGGCAATGTGAAGAACAACTGCGCGAAGACCGACCAGGCCAGCGCCGCGCTCGTGATGGATCTCAGGCGCCGCGGCCTGCTCGACGACACGCTCGTGATCTGGGGCGGCGAATTCGGCCGCACGCCCATGGTCGAGACGAACCCGTCGCTTGGTCGCGCGCTCGGCCGCGACCATCATCCGCAGGCGTTCACGCTGTGGATGGCCGGCGGCGGCATCCGGCCCGGCATGAGCTACGGTGCGACGGATGATCTCGGCTTTCACGTCGTGGAAAATCCCGTCCATGTCCACGACGTGCAGGCGACGATTTTGCACGCGCTCGGCTTTGATCATGAACGGCTCACGTATCATCAGGCGGGTCGCGATTTCCGGCTCACGGATGTGCATGGCAAGGTGGTGAAGGCAATCCTTGCTTGAGCCGCACGGGCACCGCTGCCACCTTCCGCGCCGTGAAGTACGCCCTCATCCTCGCATTCGCTTTCCTCGCCGGCTGCGAGAACACCTCGACTAGGAAGGAATCATCCTCCGCAAAATACACAAAGCTCAGCGTGACCGATCCCAGCGGCGACCTGATCTCCGAATGGATCGCCGAGGGGCACGTGAAAAAATCGGATCAGGGATACACGATCAAGGCCATCGAGCGCCGCACACCCGCGCCATATCCGACGGATTCGCAATATCCGAACGGGCGGGTCAGCACCGTGGTCGGCCCGAATATCGTCCTCGAGGACATCGAAAAGCCCGAGTGGCTGAAGAAGCTCGACGACGAGAAGAGGTAGCGGCACCAGCGCCCGCCGCCGCGTTTCGCCTAGCCGCGCTCCTTCAAAAATTGCGCGACCGTCTCCGCGAGCTTCGCTCCGATCCCCGGCACCTTTGCGATAAGTTCGACGCTCGTGCGGCGCAGCCGTGCGACGCTCCCAAAATTCCGCAGCAGCGCCTGTTTGCGCGATTCGCTCACGCCGGGGCAGTCGTCGAGGATGCTCTCGCTGATGCGACGCTTCATGAGGAGCTGGTGGTAGCCATTCGCCCATCGGTGCGCCTCGTCCCGGATGCGCTGGAGCAGCTTCAGCGCGCCGCTGTCCTTGTTCAAAATCATCGGCTGCGATTTTCCGGGGCGGTAGATTTCCTCAAACTCCTTTGCGAGCCCGATGATCGGTATCTCGTGCAGCCCGAGCCGCTGCAACTCGCCGCACGCCGAGCTGAGCTGCCCCTTGCCGCCGTCCACGATGATCAGATCCGGCAGCGTGCCGGTCTCGCCCGGCTTCGCAAAGCGACGCGCCATGTCTGCGTTTCCCTCCTGCGAAAATGAATAGTCCACGTGCTCACGGACGACGCTGCTTTCAGTCTCCGCGCCTTGCCTCCCGCCTTCGGAAACCTCCCGCAGCGCGCGTGTGTATCGCCGCCGCACCACCTCGGCCATGCTCGCGAAATCATCCTGCCGACCCTCGATGCTTTTGATCCGGTAGCGGCGGTAGAGGTGGTTCGCCGGACGTCCGTCAATAAAGCACACCATGCTCGCGACGATGTGCGTCGTGCTGATGTTGGAAATGTCGAAACACTCCATGCGTCGCGGCGGGCCCGCCAGGCCGAGATCCTCGCCGAGTTCTGCGAGATCCGTCGCCGGATCGATCGCGCCGGGCAGCTTCAGCCGGTGGCGCATCGTCGTCGTGTAGCGTGTCATCTGCTTTGTCGTCTTCCGGAGATCGTCGAGCAAGTTGCGGATCTCCGCCGCTCGCTCGAAGTCGAGGCTCGCCGCCGCCTTCCGCATTTCGTCCTCGATCGGCGCGAGCAGTTCCTTGGACTGCCCATCGAAGAATTCGCACGCCACTGCGACGCGCTCGCGGTATTGGTCGGGTGTGGTCTCCGCGAGCTTCATCGGCACCTGGTAAGTGCTCGACTTGAGTTCGCGCTCGGTCGGCGAGCCGCGCCCGAAGGTCAGCACGCCAAATTTTTTCCGCATGAAAGTGAGCGTCTGCTTCAGCGCACCCGAATGGGCGAACGGGCCGAAGTAGCGCGCGCCGTCATCGGGATTTTTCACCCGTGTGAGGCGGAAGCGCGGCCACTCGGCAAGCACGTCCACCTTCACGAGCAGGAAGCGCTTGTCATCGCGGAAGCTCACGTTGTAACGCGGGCGGTATTCCTTGATGAGCTTGCCTTCGAGCAGCAGCGCCTCGGGCTCACTGCCCGCGATGTGCCAGTCGAAATCGTGGATCGCCTCGATGAGCGCGCGCACTTTCGGGTCCGCGCGCATCAGCCGCGAAGGCGTGAAATAATTGCCGAGCCGCTTCCTCAAATCACGCGCCTTCCCGACGTAGATCACGCGGCCAAAGCGATCGCGGTGCAGGTACACCCCCGGCTTGTGCGGCACGTCGCCGAGCTTCGCCTTGAGATCCGTTTTTTCGCGGGGAGCGGCCATCGCGGGAAAAATCCGATCAGCGTTTCTGTGCGAGGTAGCGCTGGTAGCGGCGGATCACGTCGTCCACGTACTGCCGCGCGCTGCCCCCTGATGCCGCGCGGAGCATCGCACGGGCGTTCGCTCCCTCGGCGGCCCACTTTTCCACGCGCGATCGGCCGGCATTGTATTCGGCAAGGGCGAACGGGATCGAATCATCGCGCTCCCTCCAGTGTTCGAGCGCGCGGCTGAGGTACCAGGTGCCCGCCTCAATGTTCGTCTTCGCATCAAAAAGATCGGCATAGACGAAGACCTCAATCTTGTGCGCAGCAGCCCAGTCGCGGGCCGCCGCCTCGCCGACCTGCATGAGCCCGCGCTCGCCGGAGGTGCCAGTCTTTGTCGCATTGAAACGGCTTTCCCGCCACACGACGGACTTCACGAGGAGCGGGTCCACGCCGTATTTTTTCGCCGTTTCAGCGATCAGCGCGTCGTGTTCCGAGTAACGTCCGAGCGCGATGATTTCCTGCACACGGTAACCGGGATCGGGCGACCGCCACAGCACGACTGCAAGCGCGACATTTGCCGCGCAGAGCAGCGCAATCACGAGCCGATAGGAGTTTCGCTTCACGACCTGTGAATAGAGGCTGCACTTCGCCGAATGCGAGAATTATGCGTGCTGCCGAAGGCGCCTCTCGGGTGCAGTCCGCGGACAATCGCCGCGGACACCGCAAGACGCGTGTTCTTCCAAGCCGTTCCGAGGTTCGACATGGTTGCGCGATTTGCTCCGCCCGAGAATTCAGCCGCCGCCGATCTTGGACAAACTGCGCGCGGTCTGCATTCTCGCGGCATGCCCAAATTTGCCCGCGTCCTCCTCGATGATTCCGGCGGGCGGGTCTTTGACTACGGCATCCCCGAGACTGCCGGCGGCTCCGTCGCAGTCGGCAGCCGCGTGCGGGTGCCGGTGCGGATGCGCGCGGTGCTTGGCACGGTCATCGCGGTTTCCGACACGACAGATGCTGAGGGAATCCGTGAGATTTCCGAATTGGTGAGCGACGAGCCCGCGATGAGTGCGCAGCTCATCCGGCTCGCGGAATGGGTGGCGAACTACTACTGCTGCCCGCTCGAAGCGGCGCTGCGCTCGGTGCTTCCGGGAGTGATTCGCAAGGCGGAAGTGGGGCACAAGAAGCGACTCGTCGCGCGGCTTGCGCGCGAAGTTTCCGAGGAGGAAATCGAGGCGATCCGGAAGCGCGCGCCGAATCAGGCGGAGGTGATCGTCACATTGCTCGCTGCAAAAGCCGCGATGCTCGTGAGCGAGATCGCGGAGAAATGCTCCGTGGCGCCGCAGACGATCCGCGCGCTCGCGAAGAAGGGCCTGCTCTCCGTGGAGCCGGAGACGGTCGCGCGCGATCCTCATGGCAGCGAGACGTTCGTGCCGAATTCCAAACTGGAGCTGAATGCGGAGCAGACTGTCGTCTTCGCGCGCGTCCTCGCGGCGATCGCGGCGAATGGATCGGACCCCGCGCCGAAGCCGATGCTGCTGCACGGCGTGACGGGAAGCGGGAAGACGGAGATTTATCTCCAGGCGATTCAGCAGGTGCTCGATCGGGGCGAGAGCGCGATTTTGCTCGTGCCGGAAATCTCGCTCACGCCGCAAACGGTCGAGCGTTTCAAGTCGCGCTTCGCCGCGACGCAGCACGAGGTCGCCGTGCTACATAGCCACCTCAGCGAAGGCGAGCGGCACGACGAGTGGCACCGCATCCGCAGCGGCACGGCGCGCGTGGTCATCGGCGCGCGCTCGGCGGTTTTTGCGCCGGTGGAAAAGCTCGGCATCGTGATCGTGGATGAGGAGCACGAGAACACGTACAAGCAGGAGGAGACACCGCGTTACCACGGGCGAGATCTCGCCGTGTTGCGCGGGCACATGGAGAAATGCGCGGTGCTCCTCGGCAGCGCGACACCTTCGCTCGAGAGCTATCACAATGCGGTCGCCGGAAAATACGAATTGCTCCGACTCACGGTGCGCGTGGATGATCAAAAGATGCCGTTCATCCGGATCGTGGACATGCGGATGGAGGCAAAAAAATCGTCGCCGATCATCAGCGACCCGCTCTCAAAGGCCATCGAGAGCCGGCTCGAAAAAAAGGAGCAGGTGATCCTTTTTCTGAACCGCCGCGGCTTCAGCACGACGCTGCTGTGCGGCAAATGCGGCTACGTCCACGAGTGCCCGAACTGCTCGATCTCGCTCACATTTCACCGCGCGGCGAACCGCGTCGTGTGCCACATGTGCGGCCACCTCGCCGTCGCGCCGACGAAATGTCCCGGCTGCAAGGATCCCGGAATCAAATACACCGGCACGGGCACGGAGAAGGTCGAGGACACGGTCTGCAAATTTTTCCCGAAGGCCGTCGTGAAACGCATGGACGCGGATGTGATGCAGCGCCGCGAGGCGTATCGCGAGACGCTGAACGCATTTCGCACGGGGAAAATTGATATCCTCGTCGGCACGCAGATGATCGCGAAGGGGCTGCATTTCCCGAATGTCACGCTCGTCGGAATCGTGAACGCGGACATGGGGCTGCACCTGCCGGATTTCCGCGCGAGCGAGCGGACTTTTCAGTTGCTCACGCAGGTCGCGGGGCGCGCGGGGCGCGGCGATGTCGAGGGCGAGGTCGTCGTGCAGAGCTACACGCCGTTTCATCCGGCGATCCAGTTTGCGCGGCATCACGACTTCGAGGGATTTTACGAGCAGGAGATCGAGTGGCGGCAGAAAATGGGGCAGCCGCCGTTCACCCATTTCGTGCTCATCACCGTGCGATCACCGCATCAGGAACGCGGACGATTTTCCACCGAGACGCTGCACCGGCGGCTGAAGGAGGCGCTGCCGAAAAATGTGACGCTCGGCGAATTCGCGCCTGCGCCGCTGGAGAAATCGCACGGGAATTTCCGCTTCCACATCGCGATCCGCGCGCAGGCGATCGTGAAGGTGAGTCGCATGATCCGAGACGTGCTCGACAAGCTCACGATGCCTGAGGACGTGTTCGCCGTCGTGGATGTGGATGCGATCCAACTGTTGTGAGGGAGGCAAACTCAGAGGGTATTTTTCAACCGCAGATGAACGCGGATGAACGCAGATGGAATGTCAAAATTTGCGTTCATCCGCATTCATCTGCGGTTCTCCCCGTGCAGCAGCGTGGTTTTCGTGAACAAAAGTCTGAGGCAAAAAAGAGCTTGAGCCTCCGCGCGATGCGAATACCTTCCCGGCCCGCGTTCACCACGGATCGTTAGCTCAATCGGTAGAGCAAATGACTCTTAATCATTAGGTTGTCGGTTCGAGTCCGACACGATCCACCACTCTCCCCGCTCGGGGAATAATGAGGATCAGGATTTGGAAAGGTTTTCTCAG
>JBDSAR010000682.1:0-2359 GCA_039922035.1 Chthoniobacteraceae bacterium | reverse complement strand
CGAAAGGCGAGGACGTGGCTGGAAGGACGCGCGCGCGTCACGAAGTCGAAGGTCGAGGTGCAGCGCCACCGCTTCGAGGGCGACACGACGACGGTGAAGAACAAGGCGGCGGTGGAGTATGATTTCGACCTCGGAGGAAAAGTGATCCACGGCGACCGCATCAGCGTCGGCGACGCGCCGGCGGACAATGTGGACGTGACGATGAAACGCTACCCGGTCGGCGCGAACGTCGCCGTTTTCTACGACCCGACAAACCCGGAGGATTGCGTGTTGGAGCGCGACCCGCCCGCGAGCCTCGGCTGCATCTGGACCGGCACCGCGATCGTGGTGCTCGTGTATGTGGCCGTGGTGTGGTCGTTTTGGAATAGCCGGAACATCCTCACTTACCTCGGCAAAGCGATCACTTCAGCTTTTCCGAAGCTGCACCATCCGTTCGTCACGATCGGTGCGGGACTCGCGGGGCTGTTCTGCCTCGCGTCGGGCATCTGGAATCGGCGGCACCAACGCAAGGCATTCCCGTGGCTGCCGACGAAGGGCGTCATTGTGTCCAGCACCGTGGAATCGTATCTCTCCAGCGCGGGCGACAGCAAATCGCAGAGGAGTTCTTACAAGGCCGTGATCGAGTTCCGCTACACGGTGGACGGGCAGGAATATCACAACACCGTCGGCGAATCCGGCGGCTCGAAATCCAGCGCAGACGAGGAAGTGGCGCGCTGGCCCGAAGGCACGGAGGTGGAGGTTCACTACGACCCGAAAAAGCCGACCAGCTCCGGGCTGGAGGTGGACACCGAGATGATGCTCACGGGGAACAGTTCATTCGTCGTGGCGCTCGTGCTCCTCGCCGTGGCGATCTACGCGGCGCTGAACTGAGCCTGTCATCCGTTTTCTGAGCCGTTGTTTGGTCGCCGAGCGTGACGATGGAAGCGCGGGGTGTGATTGGTGAATGGCATTCGGAACAGGCGAGCCGGACGGAGGAACGATCATTCACTTTTCACCAGTCACCAGTCACACCCGCCTGCCTGCTACCGCTCGATTTCCTTGAGTTCCTTTTTCAGCATCGCTTTCAGCCGGTGCTTCACAAGGTACACCTGCGCGATGTTCACGCCGAGTTCCTTCGCGGCCTTTGATGCCGTCCACTGCTTCACGACGACGCAGTCGAAAATCTGGTAGTGCTTCGCCTCCACGCGCCGCTTCATGCGCGTGAGCGCCGCGACGAGCACGTGGCGCTGCCATTCATCCTCCCACATCTCGGTGAACGCCGCCTGTCCCGAGCCGGGCAGCCGCTCGATGGTGCCGGTCGCGCGCGTGTCGTCGTCGCTCGGCACCGCACGGCGTTTGTCGCGTTTTCGGAACTGATCAGTGATGCGCCAGCGTGCCATCTGCAGCAGCCACGATTTGAATGAGCCGGCCTTACTGTCGTAGCCGCCGACATTTTTCGCGACGGCGATGCATGTCTCCTGCACGACCTCCTGCGATTCGTCATCACGCAGGCCCGCGCGCATCGCGACGCTGTAGATAAGCTGCCAGTACGTCTCGAAAAATTCCTGCCACTTCCGCTGGTCGCCCCAGTCGTTCAGCCGCGCGATGAGGCTCTGCCGGGTGGCAAGCATGGGATCGTCTTTCTTCGTCGCGCGGGGCATCGTGGAAAATCATGTCAGGCCCCGAGTCCGAGCGCGATGCGATTTCACGCAGCGCGGCGAGAGAAAGCCGTTTGCCGCCTCCGGCGCCATGTGCATAAGTGCGCGCCTCATTCGGCAAACACTTTCAGAAATCCCATTCCTTCATGTGCGGCATCGTCGGTTACATCGGCAGAAATCCAGCAGTCCCAGTCCTTCTCGACGGCCTCCGTCGTCTCGAATACCGCGGCTATGATTCCGCAGGTGTCGCGACGATTTCCGGCGGTGCGATCGAGACGCGAAAACGCACCGGTCGCATCGCGAATCTCGCCGCTCTGCTGAAAGAATCGCCGCTCGCGGGCGACTCGGGCATCTCGCATACGCGCTGGGCGACGCACGGCGGCGTGACGAATGAGAACGCGCATCCGCACCTCGACAAAAGCGGACGGCTCGCGATCTGCCACAACGGCGTGATCGAAAACTACGCCACGCTGCGCGATGAACTGATCCGCGAGGGCCACACTTTCACCGGGCAGACGGACACTGAGGTGCTCGCGCACCTCATCGGCAAGCACTATGACGAGCTGAAAAGTCCTCATGGCAAGGCGCGGCTCGTCGAGGCACTGCGCGAGGCGCTGCGGCATGTCGTCGGCACGTACGGCATCGTGCTCATGCATGCGGATGTGCCGGATGTGATCGTCGGCGCACGGCGCGGCAGCCCGCTCGTGCTCGGCGTCGGCAAG
>JBDSAR010000681.1:0-5753 GCA_039922035.1 Chthoniobacteraceae bacterium | reverse complement strand
CCGTGTGCGGCAGCGATGGTGCGGCGCTGAAGGCGGAGAAGCTCCCGTCGCGCTCCGGCGAACTGACACTCACGCTCGAACCCGCCGTGAAACTGCTGCCCGAGCTGCGCGCAATTTTTCCCGCCGCAAAAATCACGGGCTGGAAGTATGAGCTGGACGGCGCACCGGCGGACGCGCTCGCGAAGGCGCGGGAGCAGTTGGCCGCGTGCCGCACGGATGCGTGCGTGGTGAATGGCGCGGCGTGGGGGACGGGCTTCGGTTTTGTCGAGCCGGGCCGTGAGCCGGTGAGCCTCGGCGACAAGCCTGCGCTGTGTGCATTCCTCGCGCATTGGGCTGGCGTGGGGAAATAAGGACACAACTTTTCACAGGTCGCCGGGTTGTATCGCCGATGAACCGTCAAAAAATTCTTCTCGGGGCGACGCTCGTGCTCGCCGTGTGTGCCGTCTTCTATTGGATTTGGTCGGGCTGGGGCCTTGTCACCGTGGATGTGAACGGCAAACCGCTGGCCGAGGTGATCCGCAGCATCGAAAAGCAGGCCGGCATCGTCCTGAAGACCAACATGGACGCGACGAAGCCGGTGACGATGCACGTTTTCAAAGTGCCGCTCACCGAGGCGCTGGAGACGCTCGGCGGGGTGACGGATTCGCGCTGGAGGCTGGGCTATTTCTTCGGGCCCGATGCCGCGACGGTGAAGGGCGCGCTGGAGAGCATCGCCAGTGGCAAGCGGCCCGAGGGATGGAAGCAGTATGAAGTGCCGCTCTTTGGCCGGCCCGGTGGCGGTGAGGAGGCTGTGCCGATGGATCCGCGGCATGATCTGTGGAATGTGAAGGAGCCGGCGGAGAAGACGCTGCAGGCATTCATGCAGGCGGCGGCGGCGGGCGTGTCCGCGTCATTCACCTGCCCGGAGCAGTACAATCCCGCGGTGGCAAAGGGGCCGTCGAGCGGCGAGATCCGCAAGCTGGCACCGCAGCTCGCGAAGAATGCCGGTGCGAAATTCGAGGAGATTTTCCTTCTGATGGGACGTCCGCAAGGAGAGACCGCGGACGCGGGCCGTGATCGCGATGATGATTTCGGATTTGGCGGCGGTGGTCCGCCTCGCGGTAGCAGAGGCAGCTTCGGCGATGGCCGCAGCAGGGGCGGTTCCCCGAATTCCACGCTGATGCGCGAACGCCAGCTTGCGGAGATTGCGAAGCTCCCCAAGTCGGATCAAGCGCAGGCGAAGGCGGAGTTTGACGAGAGGGAGAAATTTTTCACGGCGCTCAAGGATCTTTCCGACGAGGAGAAGCGCGCAAAAATCGCGGACTACATGAGCAAACCTGAAAACCAGGATCGCATGGCGGATCGCCAGACGAAGCGGGATGAACGGAAAACCCCGGAACAGCGGCTTGCCAAATATCAAAAATACGCGGCCTCCAAGCAGCAGATGGTCAATTCGAAGAAGTAGTGATGATGACCGGTGTTTTTTTTCGGAAACGCGGCTTCACGCTGATCGAGCTGCTCTGTGTGATCGCGATTATCGGAATCCTCTCGGGGTTGCTGTTGACCGCGATGGGAAATATCAATGAAAAGGGCGATGGGCTGAAGTGTTCGTCGAACCTGCGTCAGATCGCGGCTGCGATCCAAGCATACGTGGGTGAACACGACGGGGAGTTCCCCGAGATCCAGACGGACCCCAATAATCCGACCTATCCGCCGCCGTCCGAGGCCAAGGGAATGCTGGAGACGCTCGGCAAACACGGAGTCACAAAGGATGTGGTGAAATGTCCCGCGGACGTGAGGACTCCGAGTGCGAATTATTTTGTGAAATACGGCACCAGCTACGAATGGAGGCCGTACGTGGACGATGAAAACGCGAACGACCCCCAAATCTATACAAAGCGCGGCCAGCTTACAATCCCGCCCTCAAGAATCGTCGTGTGCTCGGATGTTGATACCGTACACGGGAAGGACTTGAAAACCTGGAGCAAGAAAAACTACCTCTACGCCGACGGACACGTGCGGAATTACTGGGACACCGCCCCGAGGAAGTCCAAAAATTAGCGGCTGGAAATCGTCGGGCCGGCCAGCGACGATGCCCAGTTCTCCCACACTCCTCCCTGACTAACAGGCATCCGCGTGCGGGGTAAAACACAAGACCATGGACATTTTCATCATCCGCGAAGGCCGGCAGACCGGGCCGTTCAGCGAAGACGCTGTGAAGGCATTTCTCACGGAGGGCACCGCTCGCCCGGCCGACATGGGCTGGTGCAGAGGCATGGCCGAATGGCGGCCTCTGGGCGAAGTGTTGACGCCGGGATCTGGAAAGGTCGGCGTCGCCGCGACACCCCCGCCTGCCGCGACGAACGGCACGGTGGAAAACCACGTCCCCGCAACTGCGAAGCAGAAGGCGTTTCTGACGTACCTCGGCGCCGAGTTTGGTGAGAATCTTACGAAGGAACGCGCCGCGCTCGCCGTCAGCGATGCGATGGAGACCCCGAAGCTGCAGGCGCGCATCCGCAAATGGTATGACGACAAGCTGCGCATGCACGCGGAGGTGTTTCAGGACGAGATTGATTTCCGGAAGGCGAACCGCACTGCGCGATATCTCGAACGCATCCAGACCGAAGGCGCGGATGTGCTCAAGGACGTGACCAAGGCGCATGTGCAGGTGCTCGTGGAGTCGCTCGACAAGCGGCAGCCTGGCTGGGAATCCGAGCCGGAGTCCGCGCTGTGGGATCATCTTCTGCCCGCGCTCGGTGAACATTTTCCGCAGCTCGTCCAGCCTGCCCACAAGGGCCACCTGAAACCCGGCAGCGCGGTGAAGCGCGGTTCCTCGCTCACGCGAGGCATCGCCGGAACTGCCGGGATCGCGATGCTGCCACCCCGGGCGGCGGGAACCCTCGGCGCGATGCTCCGCGGGATCGTCCTCGGCGCGATTGCCCTCGGCGGAATCGTCGTCGGCCACCAATACTGGCAGGAGAAGCACGGCCAGACCACGTCACAGGTGCCAGCCGCCACGCCGGAGAAAAAGGAAACATCATCGGCGCCGACACCCCCAAACGATCCCAAGCCGGAGGATCCTGCTGCTCAGACGCCCGGCAAACTTCTCGCTGAGACTGCCCAGCCTGCCGCAGCGCAGGGAAATTCGCAGCCGCCTGAGCCTGCTCCTGCTCCTGCGGTGCCGAATGAACCGGCCGTGCCAGCCTCTGCGACGAGTGGCGAAAAACCGGTCGCGCCCGCCACTCCCGAAGCGCCGGCCGTGAGTCCGGAAAAGCCCGTGACTGCCGGGGAGAAAAACGCGGTGCCGGCTGCACCGGCACCTGCGGAAAATGCGACCCTGAATGCGCCTCCCGCACCACCTAGGACCGCTGTGAAACTTACCCAGCGCATCGGCGTTATGCTGTCGAACGGCCAGGTCGATCTTCCCGCCGGCACCGTCCTGCGCTACCTCGCCACCGAGGGGCAGAATGTGCGCGTCTCATGGAACAACAACGTCTTCTTCGTCCCCGCGATGGCGACTGATGTGAACGAGCCGCTCCCCGCGGCATCCGATCCTGCGGCGACTCCGCCCGCACCCGGCAAGTCGCCCGCGACACCCGCGGCGCCTGTGGGCCCGGCTTCTGCGAAGCCGAAGAAGCCGGCCGACGATCTGTAGTTCGCAGTTTGGCTCCAAATTTGCGCCGCGTCGCAACTTGCCCTTGCACTGCGCATCGTCCCCGCCCATATGTCCCGCCGTTTTTATGGAACTCTGCATTATTGGTTCGGGTTATGTCGGTCTCGTCACGGGTGCCTGCTTCGCTGAAGTCGGCCATCACGTTATCTGCGTAGATAACGATCAACGCAAAGTGGACATGCTCCTCGCGGGCAAAATCCCAATTTTCGAGCCGGGGCTCGAAGAGCTCGTGCTCCGCAATGTCGGCGCGAAACGCCTGCGTTTCACCACCTCCACACAGGAAGGCGTGGACAACAGCCAGGTCGTCTTTATCGCCGTGCCCACGCCGCCGCAGTCGGATGGCTCTGTGGACATGACCTTCATCGAAAAAGTCGCGCGCGAAATCTCCGCCGCACTCAAGCCGGGGCAGTACCGCGTCGTCGTGGACAAGAGCACCGTCCCGGTGAAGACCGGCGACCGCGTGGCCGCCACAATCCGCCGCTACAATCCCGGTGCCGAGTTCGACGTTGTCTCGAATCCCGAGTTCCTCCGCGAGGGCAGCGCCGTGCCCGATCTCATGAAGCCCGACCGCATCGTCGTCGGCACATCGAGCGCGCGTGCCACCGACCTCATGCAGCGCGTTTACGCCCCGTTCAAGGCCCCCGTGCTCGTCACCGATGTGAACAGCGCCGAACTGATCAAGCACGCGGCGAACTCGTTCCTTTCGCTCAAGATCAGCTACATCAATGCCGTGAGCGCCATCTGCGAGGCCAGCGGTGCGGATGTCGAACTCGTCGCCGACGGCATCGGCATGGACCGCCGCATCGGCCGCCAGTTCCTCAATGCCGGCCTCGGCTACGGCGGCTCGTGCTTCCCGAAGGACGTGAAGGCCTTCATCGCCATCGCCGACGAACTCGGAGTCCCGTTCACGCTGCTCAAGGAAGTGGAGCGCATCAACGCCGCACAGCTCGAGCGCTTCCTGAAAAAGCTGCGCGACAGCCTCTGGGTGCTGAAGGAAAAGAAGATCGCCGTGTGGGGCCTCACCTTCAAGCCCGACACCGATGACGTGCGCAATTCGCTTGCGATCGATCTCGTGAACCGTCTCGTCGCCGAGGGCGCGCACGTCACCGCCTACGATCCGAAGGGCATGGAAAAAGCCATCGAGTGGAAGCTCATCCCGTCGAGCGTGAAGCTCGCGAAGACCCCGCTCGAAGCGACCACCGGAGCGGAGGCCCTCGTCCTCGCGACGGAGTGGAAGGAATTCACAAACGTGGATTTCGCCGCCGTGAAAGCCGCGATGCACACCCCGCTCGTGTTTGACGGCCGCAATCTTTTCGATCCCGCGACGATGAAGCAGCTCGGCTTTCAATACTACGGAATCGGGCGGCAGGCTGCGAAGTAACTGCGGCAAGCCCCGTAGCCGCCGACGGAAGGGAGCGGGTACACTTTTCCTTGAGAGCGTGCGCCGAAAGTTGCCGCGTGGCAGAGAAGATCTCATGACGCATGGGACGCGAAGTAGTCCCGAGCTTCAGGTCGTGACACTCCTCATTGGTCGCATGGTTCGCCGACAACTGTGCGTTTCCTTCACACCGGCACGCTATGAATTGCTGAAGCGCAGAACTGCTTGGCGCGGGGCAGACCTCATTCCCATTGTCGCATTGCACGCGGCAGATCGCGTCTCCATTCTTCGCGCATGTCTCGGCATCCCATCTCCGCCGTCCGAATCCTCCTTGCGATTTCACTTGCCAGCGTGGCCTCCATGCTGCGTGCGGAGGACTGGCCCGAGTGGCGCGGGAAGGAACGCGGTGGTGTCTGGAACGAGACCGGCATCGTCGCAAAATTTCCCGAGACAGGACTGAAGGTCGCATGGCGCACGCCGCTGCACGGCGGATACAGCGGGCCGGCGGTTGCGGCCGGGCGTGTGTTTGTCACCGACTTTTCGCCGATGGAAAAGAAGAGCGGCACGGAGCGCGCGCTGTGCCTCGATGAAAAGACGGGCAAGGTTTTGTGGAGCACCGAGTGGCAGGCTGACTACGCGGGCATCTCGTACGAGACCGGCCCGCGCGCGACGCCGACGGTGGATGGCGAGCGCGTGTACGTGCTCGGCGGGCGCGGCATCATG
>JBDSAR010000680.1:0-6316 GCA_039922035.1 Chthoniobacteraceae bacterium | reverse complement strand
TGATCATCGGCTTCGACGGACAGCCCGAGGGGAAGCAGGCGATCAAGGACGGGAAGATCTATGCCGACCCGATTCAGTTCCCGGACAAGATGGGCGTGCAGATCGTCGCGGCGATCGTCAAGCACTCGAAGGGTGAAATCTTGCCGGCGCAGATGCTCATCCCCACGAGCCTCTACAAAAAGGCCGACGCCATGAAGGATCCCGAACTCAAGTAGCGCGATCGCTTTTGCAAACCCATGAGCACGCAGAACAATTTTCTCCACGAACTCACCGGCTCAATGTCGCAGGGTGCGGCGGGCAATCCGACTGTGGCCATGGTCGAGGCGGCCTTCGCGCATCACGGCCTGCACTGGCGCTATGTGAACATGGAGGTCACGCCCGCGGACCTCGCCGATGCCGTGTGCGGCGCGAAGGCGATGGGCTTCCGCGGATTCAATTGCAGCCTGCCGCACAAGGTCTCGGTGATCCCGCTTCTCGATGGGCTCGGCGAGTCGGCGTCCGTGATGGGCGCGGTGAATTGCGTCGTGCGTCGCGGGGACAAGTTCATCGGCGAAAACACGGACGGCAAAGGCTTCCTCAAGTCGCTCGCATCGGTGACTGACCCGAAAGGAAAGTCCGTGGTGCTCTTCGGCGCAGGCGGTGCGTCGCGGGCGATCGCGGTGGAACTCGGGCTCGCGGGCGTGAAGAAGATCACGATCGTGAATCGCGCGGCGGCGCGCGGCAGAGAGCTGGTGGAGTTGCTACGAGGCAAGCTCAAGCTCGATGCGGAACTCGTGGTGTGGACCGGCGACTACGCCGTGCCTGCGGGAACTGGCGTGGTGATCAACGGCACGTCCATCGGCCTCTACGATGGCGAGGCGCGGCTCGCGGTGGATGTGTCCTCGCTCACGCCCGGCATGGTCGTGGCGGATGTGATTTTTAGTCCGCCCCGCACGCGCCTGCTCCACGATGCAGAGGCGCGCGGCTGCACCGTGCTCGATGGACTCGGCATGCTGGTGAATCAGGGCGTCGTCGGCGTGCAATACTGGACCGGCATTGAGCCGGATGCGGCGGTGATGCGGCGGAAATTGGAGGAAGTGCTCGGGGTATGAGTTCAGCGGCGCCGCTGATCGAGATGCGCGGCATCGTGAAGTCTTTCCCCGGTGTGAAGGCCCTGCGCGGCGTGAATCTTTCCCTCAGGGCCGGTGAAGTCCTCGCGCTCCTCGGCGAAAATGGCGCAGGCAAAAGCACGCTGATGAAAGTGCTCGGCGGAGCGCACCGCGCAGACGAGGGAACGATCACGATCGACGGCAAGGAGACGCATTTTCACTCGCCGCAGGATTCCCGCCGCGCGGGTGTCGCGGTGATCTACCAGGAGTTCAACCTCGTGCCCGGCCTCACCGCTTGTGAGAATATTTTCCTCGGCCAGGAGCTGTCGCGCGCGGGCTTCGTGCAGCGGCAGCGCGAGCGCGAACGGGCCGCCGCATTATTCCAACGCCTCGGTGTGGAGATCGACCTCGAGGCGCCGTGTCGCCGACTCACAACAGCGCAGCAGCAGCTCGTGGAGATCGCAAAGGCGCTGGCATTCGAGGCGCGCATCATCGTGATGGACGAGCCGAGCGCCGCGCTCACGTCGCACGAGGTCGAGCGGCTGTTTGAGATCATCCGCGATCTGAAACGGCAGGGCATCGGCATCATCTACATCAGTCACCGGCTGGAGGAGATTTTCACCATCGCCGACCACGTCACCTTCCTGCGCGACGGCGTCAACGTCGGCGACCGTGCCATCGGCCAACTCGACCGTCAGCAGATGATCGAGATCATGGTCGGGCGGGAGCTGAAGGATGAATTTCCAAAGCGCTCCGTCACCATCGGCGAGCCGCGGTTGGAAGTGCGCGGACTGTGCCGCGGCCACGCCGTGCGCGATGTTTCGTTCACGGTGCGTCGCGGGGAGATTCTCGCGCTTACCGGCCTTGTCGGCGCAGGGCGCACGGAGACGGTGCGGCTCATTTTCGGCGCGGATCGCCCCGATGCGGGCGAGGTCCGGCTCGACGGCAAGCTGCTCGTGATCCGGACGCCGCGCGAAGCGATCGCCGCCGGCATCGGCCTGCTCCCCGAGGATCGGAAGCTGCAAGGATTGGTCCTCGGCCACTCGGTGCGAGAAAACTTCGGCCTCCCGAATCTGAACTGGCTCTCGATCGGCGGCTTCGTGCAACTCCGCCGCGAGCGCGAGGAATTTGGCCGCTACGTGGAGACGCTGAGGATCAAAGTGCCGCACCAGGAACAGCCCGCGCGCAATCTTTCCGGCGGCAACCAGCAGAAGGTCGTCCTCGCAAAATGGCTCGCGCGAAACTGCGACGTGCTGATTTTCGACGAGCCGACGCGTGGCATCGATGTCGGCGCGAAATACGAAATCTACCTGCTGATGAACGAACTCGCCGCGCAGGGAAAGGCGATCGTGATGATCAGTTCTGAACTCCCCGAAGTGCTCGGCATGGCCGACCGCATCCTCGTCATGCACGACGGAAGAGTGACCGGCGAAATCGCGGACGCACGCCGCGCCACGCAAGAGCGGGTGATGCAGCTCGCCGTCGCCTGATTTATGAAGCATTCCCTCACCCGCTTTCTCACGGATTACGGCATGGTCTTCGTGCTCGTGCTGCTCTGCGCGTTCTTCAGCGTGGTGACGATCACCGAGCAATCACCGACCGGTGAAACAGCCGCGAAGCAGGTTGCCGCGAACATCAAGGGGCAGTCTGGCAAAACGCCGCGCGTCCTCGTTGCGGCACGCGACCAGAGCGACGATGCGGCATTCGCGAAGAAGCTCGAAAGCGAACTGGCAGCCTCGGGCGCGCAAGTCCTTGCCGTCGTCAAAGGCGAGCCGAAGGACGCACGTGAGGCGCTGCAAAAGCTCGCCGCGTCCGGAGCAAAAGTCGATGCCATCGCCTGCACGCAAGCCACCGCAGCGTGGGGCGTATTTTCGGATCTGAAGACCGACTTCCCCGCACTCGGCGACCCGCGAATCGTGAAGCCGCAGAGCTACAAGTGGCCGAACTTTCTGAAGCCTGCAAACCTCCTGAACATCGCGAATCAGATCGCCGTTATCGCCATCATCGCGATCGGGATGACGCTCGTCATCATCACCAGCGGGATTGATTTGTCCGTCGGCAGCCTCATTGCGCTGTCGGCGGTGCTTGCTTCGATGTTCATCCGCGATTTCGCAGGCGCAGCACATGCATCCACCGGTGGCATGGTCCTCGCCTGCATCGCTGCGATCGCGCTCTGCGGGATCGTCGGCGCGTTCTCGGGCGGGATGATTACGCTCGCGGGCATCCCGCCGTTCATCGTCACTCTGGCGATGATGCTCGTCGGGAGCGGACTCGCCTACATCCTCGCGAAAGGGCAGTCCATTTACCAAATCCCAGATTCCTTCACCTGGCTCGGGCGCGGCGCGGATTTCTTCGGCATTCCGAACGCCGTCTTCCTCATGCTCGTGCTGTACGCCGCGGCGCACGGGCTCATGTCACGGATGAAACTCGGCCGCTACATCTACGCCGTTGGCGGCAACCGTGAAGCTGCGCGGCTTTCCGGCGTGCCGGTGCGCAGCGTGCTCATGTTTGCGTATGTCGCGAGCGGACTGCTCGCCGGAGTCGGCGGCGTGATTATGGCCTCGCAGCTCAAGAGCGGCTCGCCCACTTACGGCAACATGTACGAGCTTTATGTGATTGCCGCCGTCGTCGTCGGCGGCACGAGCCTCAGCGGAGGCGAAGGCAAGATGCTCGGAACGCTCATCGGCGCATTCACGATCGCGGTCATTCAAAATGGAATGAACCTCACCAACGTCGAGAGCTACACGCAGAAGGTCGTCCTTGGCCTCGTAATTCTGTCCGCCGTCCTCCTCGACAAACTGCGCCACCGCGGCTGGGACGGCAGTGGAACATGAAGGATCCGGATTCCGCATCGGCTGCAGGCACGGCCGCAACGCTTCGCCCAGTCGCCGCCGCGTTCCTGCTACCGGCGCATTTGCGCCTATAGCGTCTTCATGTATTCGATGAGCTGCGCGCGCTCTGCATCGGTGAATACCGTTTCGCCGTATTCGTGCCCGGCGTTGGAGTTGCCGGGATTCGCCCTGGTATCAAAGATGAAATCCCCATCGTCCACGTAGCCGACTTTCACCGGATCGAATTCGCGGCTGCCGAGTTTGAATGTCGGTTTCCGCGCAGAGGCCGGTTTGAGCAATTCATCGAGCGTCGGCACGGAGCCATTGTGCAGATAGGGAGCGGTGGCCCAGATGCCATTCATCGGCCGGCCCTTGTATTGGAACATCACGGGCGATTGTGGCAGGTCGTCAATCCTGAGTTTGGCATTGGTCCCATCCACCTCGCCTTTCACCTTTTCGAAATCCTGCGCGAGCAATTGCGACAGGTCCTTCAGATCCTCGCCATCGCGGACAATCGTCCTGCCGTTGGCCTTCCACCGTTTGAATGATTTCACGTGGGCCTTCCTCATCTTGCCGTCCGTGACTTCGAGAGCATTCAGGGTCAGCAGGAGCTTCGAGGATCCTTCATCGATTTCGGCTTTCACCTCAGCCATCGGTGCGAAAGCATCTATCGGGAAAAGATTCGCACCGAGCAAGGTCCGCTGACCGAGAAAGGTGAGCAGTGTGCCGATCGGCTCCCGGTCCGCGATCACATGCGGCTCCGGAATCAGCATGATCTTGCCTTTGAAGACCCCGCTTTCCGAGGTCCGCGTCGCGGCATTTCTCGCCATGGACTGATCGGTATGCACGTCGCGCATGATGGCAGTCACTTTCCGATTCTGGTCCGTCCGGTTGATGCTCTCATGGCATTCGGCGCAGTGTTTGCTAAAAAGGACTGCACCGGCATCCACCAGTTTTTGATCGGGTTTTCCGAAGGCGGCTTCCGGCCATTTCGGCGACCACAGATTGCGCAGCAGATTTTCCAGATCGTCGAGGTTCTTCACTTTGACGGACGAGGCAAAGCCGCCAGGGGGGAACGCCATTTCGTTCTCGGTATCCACGTTCGCAAAGACGCCGAGCACCTCGCCGATATTGCGCCCCAGCGCGCCGATGTGGATGGGGTGACTGTGGAGCGGGTTGATCACCGAATTCCTTGCAGAGCCATTCCACTGCACGACGTCGTGCTGCGGCGTATCCCACAGGAATGGGTAGCTCACCGGCGCGTCGCACTGCGTCTTTGCATTCCCGACGTGGGCAAACCGGACTACGACCTCGTTGAAAATCGCATCGAAGGCATCAATGCGCCCGGGCCCGAAACCGGGCTGTCCCGCTGGCGGAAAATTCCGCGCGTTGTAATCGGAGCGCGCACGGATCACTGGATCCATGCTCGTCTTGAGCGCTGCTTTTCCCGCCTCCGAATTGCTCGCTCCCAAGACCGCTTTGGCAAATCGATCAAGCTTCCCTGCATCGTCCCGCGTTGCCTTGAGCGCTGCGGCCAGCCTTGTCATCATTGATTGGGCGTTGGCGATCGTCGGCCCGCCATCAATGAGCCAGGCCGTTCCCTTGTAATTGATTTGCGCCGTGTGGCACGCCGCGCACGTCAGGCCCACCGATTCACCATCCGGCGCGAAGCCAATTGGGAGGCCGAATGGATTGCCCTCGCCATCCTTTGAGCGCGGGAGATAGCCGAGCGCGCGCATATTGGCCGCGTCGTTGAAGAGCGTCGTGGAGTTTTCCTGCTCCAGATTCAGGAACCAGGCCAAAGGCATCATCTGCGAGCCTTGCGAAGTATTATAATACGCGCGGGCATCGGCATCGGTCCAGTTTTGCGACAGTGTGCGCACGCTCTTGATATCTGGTGCCACAAGAAGACTGCGGGTGCTGCCCGAGCTGTCTGGAGGAGCCGTGGCGCCGGGACCGGGGGACTGTTCCTTGCATGCGACAAGCGCCGATGCTGCGACTGAGAGAAGGAGGAAGCGGGAGTGTCTCATAACGGGACTTTTTCTTTTGTGACCAGAACATTAGCCAGCAGAACCGCCTATTGCTCTCACCAGATTGCGTGCAGTGAGGCAAGAATATTATATCTGGCACATGCATTAGGACTCCGCAGGCGATAATTGGTGAGTCAGTTGCCCAGTTCGTCGGACGTCAGGTAATCCATCCGGCGGAGGGAGTGTTCACCTGGCCCGCAGAAAGCGGCCTGGCGGGCCCGAAGGACGGCCTCGCTGAACTCGTCACTCGCACGCGGGTCGCAGTTGAGTCCAAGAGAAAATGGAAGCCGCCGGAAAAAATTTGGGGCCGTGCTCGTTTTGCCCGCTGACAGCCACCGCTCCCCTTCACTGAGCCGCGCTGCGCTGC